>DASRDP010000134.1 GCA_035652535.1 Chloroflexota bacterium | reverse complement strand
AGCGGCTGAAAGCCCTCGACATCGACGGCGTGGACGGGGAAGTGCTCTTCCCCAACAACCCGGCCCCCAATTTCCTCGGCCCGAGGGACCCCGAATTCGAGCGCGACGCGGTTCGGGCCTTCAACGACGCCGTCGGGGAGTGGCGGCAGGCGAGCGATCGCTACGTGCCGCTAGCGATGATCCCCTACCTGAGCGAACCGGTGGAGATCGTGGCCGAGATCGAGCGGGCCGTCGAAATGGGACATCGGGGCGTCAACCTCCTCGGCCAGAACCCGGACTTTCTACCACGGCTGACCGATCCTCACTGGTACCCCGTGTGGGACGTCTGCCAGTCCCTCGGCGTCCCCATTCACATCCATGGCTCCGCTGGCCTGAAGCCATCCGCGTCGCTCCCCCGCTGGAAGGGCTACTCCCAGCGCGCGCTCCACTCATCCTCGACGACGCCCTCGTCAGTGACACCGGGTCAGGTGGTGCCGAACCTCATCTTCGCGGGCGTGCTTGAGCGCTTCCCACGGCTGAAGGTCGTCTTCGCGGAAGCCGGAATCGGCGGGCTCAACTACGTCATCGCCGTATGCGACCACGAATGGGAGACCCGCCACCTGTGGACCGAGGGGCTGGCCACGCGTCCGAGCGAGCTGGTGCGGCGACAGATCTTCGTCAACTTCTGGTTCGAGTCGGGCGGCATCAAGCTTCGCCACAACATCGGGATCGACAACATCATGTGGGAATCAGACTTTCCCCACGTTGCTTCCTACTACCCGCGCTCCTGGGAGCACGTGGAGCGGGTGCTGGAGGGCATCCCCGCGGAGGACCGGCGAAAGCTCCTCTACGAGAACGCCATCCGCGTCTACAACATCGAGGCAAAGGTCCCGGCCAGCGTGTAGGCGCGCCAAGGGAGAAGTGAATCGGTGCAGTTGAAATACGGGCTCGTGAGCGTGGACGACCACGTCCTGGAGACACCAACGGTGTGGTCAGATCGGCTCTCGAAAGCGAAATGGGGTGAACGAATCCCCCACCTGGAGGAGGCCGAGGACGGATCCCAGCGCTGGGTGGTGGACGGCGCGGTCGTGATGGATGGGGCCGTGGCGCAAGCAGGCGCCTTGATACCGGACCGAGCCCGCGAGCCCCGCCGCTGGGAGCACGTTCCGTCCGCGGCCTACGATCCCTCGGACAGGTTGAAGGCGATGGATTCCGACGGCGTCGACTACTCTGTGCTGTACCCGACCGTCGCCGGCTGCGCAGGCGAGACGTTCGGTCGGATCACCGACCCGGATCTGGAGCTAGCGTGCGTCCAGGCGTACAACGATTGGCTCATCGACGAGTGGGCGGCCGCCAGCGACCGCTTCGTGCCCCAGTGTGTCGTGCCGCTGTGGCCAGCCGAGGCCGCGGTCAAGGAGATCCATCGGGCCGTCGCGCGCGGGCATCGAGGGGTCATCTATCCGGGCGTGCCGATGCATCTCCGGGACGTGCCCCACATCAACGGCCCTGAATACGACCCCATCTGGTCGGCCTGCGAGGAGCTGGACGTCCCCCTCTGCCTCCATGCCGGAGCGTCGAAACGGCTTCAATACATGTCCCGAGACGGGCTCTCTCCGGCCCTCGCGGATGCCCTCGATGCGGCCACTCGACCGGTGTCCAGCGTGTACATGATCACGCACTTCTCATTCTCCCGGACGCTGATTCGCCATCCGCGCCTTCGGGTCGTTCTCGGTGAGAGCGCCCTGAGCTGGGGCATGCTGTACATGGAGTGGGCGGACCACCAGTTCGAGCACGACGGCCTGCCGCGCGAGGGATACGAGATGAAGCCGTCCGAGATGTTCAAGCGACAGTGCTTCTTCACGTCGTGGTTCGACGAGGTGGCCCCGTACGCGGCCCACTACGGATACGATCGCATCCTCTGGGCGACGAACTTCCCGCTCCCCACCTCGACGTGGCCCCGGACGCGCGAGACGCTGAGCCGCTGCATGGACGGGGCAGGCCCGCGCGAGCGCGATCAGGTGCTCTGGGGCAACGCCGCCGCGCTCTACAAGCTCTAGCGGATTTTCGCCGACAGGACCATCCGGCTATAGCGGTCACTCGACGAGGCGATGCATCCTACCGCCAATCTCTGTTGGCGGAGGACCAGCCATGACGCAGCGCCCCACGCGCGAGACGATGCTCGGTCGGCTCGGCACATTTCTCGACTCCCAGAACGCTAGCCACTTCGAGATCATCGACGAAGACCTCTTCTGCACGGTCGTCTGGGAGCAGCCTGGCAGCTCGCGTCAACAATGCTGCTTCCGCGACGTCGAGATCGAGCAGATTTGGCAAGTTCCGGGGCGCCAGGAGGCGAGCGGTCGCTGGGCTCCGCTCCTCGCAGCGCTCGGTCGCGGACTCGACAACATCGACATCGACGTCGCGCGAATCGCCGTCGAGATGGACGGCTTCCTGGTGACCGGCTCCAGCAGCGGAAGGTACCTCACCCTTCGATTCGGCTATCCCGAGCTTGGCGGAATGAACCTGTCACCCTTCGTCCATCGTACGCCCCCGACCTATCGCACCCCGATGCCAGCGACGACCCCTCGCGATACGCCGCGGCCGGTTGCCCTGGCGGTGGCATTGAACGACAATCGAACGTCGCCCCTCCGTCGCCGCCTCCAGCTCTTGTAGCAACAGGCGCCTGCATCGGATCCCGGCCCGCCCGCCCTGAGCACGTCGAAGGGCTGCCCGCAGTTCGCGCGTTCTCCAGCGCCCCGTGATAAGATGCGCGTACTGAACGCCGCCGGGGAGATGTGGACAAAGATGGTGCTACAGACGGAATCGATGCGTGGCCTCGTCGACAAAGAACGGGGCCTCGTCAGCCGGGATATCTTCCTCAGCGAAGAGATCTATCAGCAAGAGCTGGAGCAAATCTTCGCTCGCTCCTGGCTCTTCGTCGGTCATGAGAGCCAGATTCAGCAGCCGGGCGACTATTTCCTCTCCCGCATGGGTGAGGAGGCGGTCATCGTCACGCGCGATCAGAATCGGCGCGTCCACGTCTTCCTCAACTCGTGCCGACACCGCGGCAATCGCGTGTGTCGCTACGACTGGGGAAACACGAGCGCCTTCACGTGCACGTTCCACGGGTGGACCTACAACTTGGAGGGCAAGATCACC
Source organism: Chloroflexota bacterium (assembly GCA_035652535.1). Classification (NCBI taxonomy): domain Bacteria; kingdom Bacillati; phylum Chloroflexota; species Chloroflexota bacterium. Next base: position 45,359 of record DASRDP010000134.1, on the reverse strand, counting down.
GCGCTGCCGTTTCACGACGGCGGATACGCGGCGATGCCCAAAGAGGAGTGGGGGCTGCACGAGGCTCGCTGCGCCGTGTTCGAGGGTTCGATCTGGGCCTGCTGGGACGATGACGCGCCGGACTTCATCGACTACTTGGGCGGCTGCGAGCTGTACCTGAGCGGGTTTCTCGCCTCAGTGGACGGCACGCCCGGCGGCGCCGAAGTGCTGGGCGGAGTTCAGAAGTGGCGGTTTCCATCCAACTGGAAGGTTCCCTGCCCCGATACCGATCGCACCCACGGATGGATCACCCACAAATCGGTCATGGAAGTGCGCATCGGACCGAGCGGCGAAGGGCGCCGGGACACGCGCGACCGCGGCAAGATGTATACGGTGAACTTCCCCCACGGACACACTATGAGCATGAGTCTGCCCAAGGAGGACGCGGAGCCGTACAAAGGCTCGTGGGCGCAGACGCCCATCGTTCGCGAGTACCTCGAGCACGCGTATCAGGAGCGCAAGAAGCGGCTGGGGCGATTGGCCAGCATCGAATCGTCACCGGCCATCTTCCCCAATATGGGCACCCAGTACGGCCAACCGTGGATCATCCGCATCATGCACCCACAGGGGCCCACGATGACCGAGATCTGGACGTATTTCTTCGTCGATCGCAACGCGCCCCAGGAAGTCAAGGAGACGATCAAAGACTATTACAGCCGCTACACCGGGCCAGCAGGCATGACCCAACAGGACGATATGGAGAACTGGCACTGGTCGACCGAAGCGAGCAAGGGGACGATCTCCAAGCGGCTGCCATACAACTACACCCTGTTCCTGGACGAGCAGCCACTGCACGGGCCGTCGACTTTCGACCTGCCCGGCAACTTCACGAACATCCTCAGCGACGAAAACCACCGCGTCTACTACCAGCGGTGGGCCGAAATGATGAGCGCGCGGAGCTGGGACGACCTTCGTCTCACGCCAGTGAAGTGACGGTATCGATTCCCCGAGACACGACGACTGAGGTGATGGTGTGACAGCGACGGCCCCTGCTACGGCGCGCGAGCTGCGCGATCTGCGAATCGAGATCGAAGATTTCCTGTACTACGAGGCCGATCTCCTCGACGAGCGACGATTCGAGGAGTGGCTCGACCTGCTGACGGACGACGTCCGGTACTTCATGCCCATTCGGCGAAACGTCCCCTATGGACAGCAAGACCGGGAGAACACCCAGCCGAGATCCGAGATGTCCTGGTTCGACGAGGGGAAGCCCACTCTAGCGCAGCGGGTGAAGCAGATCCAAACGGGCGCCCACTGGTGCGAGGAGCCCCTTTCGCGCGTGACCCACATGGTGACCAACGTGCGCATCGCTGAAGTCGGACCGACGGACGTCACGGTTCACAGCCGCTTCTTGGTGTACCGGAACCGGCTCGAGGACGAGGTCAGCTTCTTCGTCGGACGGCGAATCGACACTCTCAGGCGGGCTCAGGACGGCTGGAAGATCGCGCGCCGAGAGATCATCCTCGACCAGAACGTCCTGCTGGCCAAGAACCTCACGACGTTCTTCTGATCCGGACTACCGAATCTCCCAGTCTGGCATGTTCCACGCGGGATCGGTTTCCGGCGGCGCCGTCCCTCCCCCGCGCACGTCGGACGTGAAAGCCCAGACCTGCGGTCGAAAGTAAAGCGAGATCGACGCGACGTCCTCGGTGAAGATCCGCGCCATCTGGGTGAGCTGCTGTAACCGTTCGCGCACGTCCAGCGTCGACTGGAACTGCTTCGCCAGCTGGGTGTATTCGTCGTTGGACCACCCGCTCCGGTTCGATCCGCGCCAGTTGTTCTCCGGAAGCGGAACGTTATCCGCCGTATAGCTTGCGGCGGTCCGGTCGCCGCCCGGCGTGCTCAGCAGGTACATGCCGGAGTAACCGGCGCGGACCTCGAGGTTCTGCGTCTGCGCGACGGGCACCACCGCCTGGGTGATGTCGAATCCCGTGTTCCGCCATGCGTCGGCTATCGCGGCAAGCTCCTGCTCATTGTCCGGTCCCGAGCTCGTCTTCATCTCAACGGTAAATCGGCCGCCCGCGGGGCTGGTGAAGAAGCCGTCCGGACCCTTCACGTACCCGGCCGCGTTCATGAGCTGCTCGGACTGGCGCGGATCAAAGGGATACTTCACCGACCCGTTCTTGGCGGCGTCTCCGAATTGCCCGAGGGGCGGAACGACGTAGTCCGCCATTAGCGCGACCCCCTCATAGATGGCGTCGTTGATGCCCTGACGGTCCACGGCTTGAATCAAGGCCTTGCGCACCTGCAGGTCGAGCAGCGCCTGGGGACGGACAAATGTCGGACGGTGCTGAATGTCGATCCCGCGCCAGGTGCCGAACGTCCACACGACGGTCCCGCCCTGCCGGGGCTCCCACTCGCGGCGTAGCGTGAGGGCATCACCGAATTGGATGACGTTGTCCGCCAGGATGTCGACGTCTCCCCCCAGCGCGTTGGCCAGCGCCGTGTTGCGATCGCCGATGAACGTGATGCGAACCTTTGAGACCTTGGGCGGGCCGCCCGAGTGGCCCGCGAACGCCGACGCCTCGATATAGGCGCCGGGCTCCCAGTTGATCATCTTGTAGGGGCCGAGGCCCACGTAATCGCGGGTCCAGTAGCTGAGGGCGAAGAAGGCATCGGTGGCGTCGCTCTCGAACTCGCGCTGGAGCAGGTGCCGCGGCAGCGCCGGAAACTGCTGGTCTCTGCCGGACAGATGGCCCGCATCCGGGTACGGTGTGCTCCAATGGATCACGAACGTCCGGTCGTCGGGAGCGGTGACGTCCGCGATCGCGGCGTAGGGGGGCCCGTGGGACTGCGCCATATTGGGCGCGGTGTACACCTTCCACCCAAACACGAAGTCCTCAGCCGTGAGGTGGGTCCCATCGTGCCACGTCAGGTTCGGGCGAAGGTGGTAGGTCGTGTCCATGCGGCCGTCGGGGAAGACCTGCCACGAATCCGTATTGAGCTGCGGGAGCGCATCGACCAAATATGGATGTGGCTGCGCGTTGTCGTCGACGATGGAGATGTCCGCATTGAAGGTGCGCGTGGCGACGTATTGTGAGGCGAAGGTCTCTTGAAACGGTCGCAGCGCCACGGTGGGCGGCTCGCGCTGGATGCCGATTCGGAGGACGCGGCTCGACGGACTGCCGGTGGACGCCGCGGACGGGCCCGCGTTTCGCGGCGCGCCGCTGGGTTGGGGGGAGGCGCACGCGAACACGCACAGCGCCGCGGCCACCACGAAGCTCGATCGGGCCAGGGACCGACCTCCGCGTTGTGCCGCCATCGCGCGCCGCGCGCGCACAAATCCGAACATGACCTGCCTCCTGCTCGCCAACCACAGCGGTTGACCGCTCGGTCTCGGCCAGTGTACACAGTTCCCATGGAGCGCTCAACGCACGAGCGCGGAGGAGCCGACGATGGAAAAGATACGCAAATCGGATTCCGAGTGGCGCGCCCAGCTCACGCCAGAGCAGTACCAGATCACCCGGGGGAAAGGAACGGAGCCCGCGTTCTGTGGGATCTATTACGACAACCACGCGCCGGGCACGTACTCCTGCGTGTGTTGCGGGCTCCCGCTGTTCAGCTCGGACGCGAAATTCGAATCGGGCACCGGGTGGCCCAGCTTCTTTCAACCCGTGGACGAGTCCCACATCGAAATGCACGAGGACCTCAGCTACGGGATGCGGCGAACAGAGATCGAGTGCGCGCGATGCGACGCGCATCTCGGGCACGTCTTCGAGGACGGGCCGCCGCCAACCGGGCTGCGCTACTGCCTCAACTCGGCATCGCTCACCTTTGAGCCATCGGCCAAAGAGCGCTCGGCCTAACGTGGACGGTCAGCGCGCGACGGCCGCCTTCTTTTTGCGACCGTTCAACGCCTCCGGGAGCAGCTCCACCAGGCCCTCGTAGTCCCGGGCGCGCATCTCGTCCATTGCCTCCGCCAGGTGCGTGTCGATCATCGGGTGGTCCGGATCGCGGATGACTCCGAGCGGGTCCTGTCCCTCACGCACGCGCTCGATCTCCCGCCGCAAGATCTCGCGCCACATCATGATCCCACGATCGGACGTGGCCAGTCGTTCGTGCTCGCGATCGGCGATCGGCCCTTGCGTTTCCCAGGCCATGTGGTCCTGCCCGAGGGTGAGGTCCATTCGGAAGTGGGTGAAGGGGTGCAGGGCGCCAGCCGGGGTCTTGAACGATTCGATGGATCGAACCATCGGGACGGCGTCCTCGGCGCCATCCTCGCCCACCAGCTCACGCGGAACGTGGCGCACAAAGAAGATCTGCGTATGCGTGTCGTCCATGGGGACGCGGATCTGCGCCACGTTCCCGACACGCAGGATGTTCGGGAAAATTACCGGGTGTTCGTCCACGCGCCCGTCCCGATACGTGCGCTTCTTGATGACGCCGTAGGGCACCTCGTAGAACTCGAAGGCCTGCACGCTGTCGGTCATGCCGCGGGTCGTGTTGGCCGCGCGCCGTCCATTGGAGTCCTGGTGGAGGATTTGCAGGTGGGCCGGGTCCATGGAGTTCTCCATGGCTTGGAGCCAGTTGCAGTCGAGCCGCGGGTAGAGATCGATCTTGTGGACCGCGTCGTCGCGCGACCACACGTCGTATTTCGGGAGCACCGGCGCGGGGTGCGGGCCCATGTAGGTCCACAGGAGACCGGCCAACTCCTGGACGGGGTAGGCGCGCATCTTGACGGTGAGGTGGAACTTACTGTCCGCCGGCTCCGCTGGGGTCTCCAGGCAGTTCCCTTGAATGTCGTAGAGCCATCCGTGGTACGCACAGGCGATACCGCGCTCCTCCACGCGCCCGTAGAGCATCGACGCACCCCGATGGGCGCAATGGTCCTGGATCAGCCCAATCTTTCCGCTCTTGTCGCGGAACAGGACGAGGTCCTCGCCCAGAATCCGCACAAAGCGAGTCGGCTGTTCGGGCGACAACTCCTGCGCCGCCGCGACCGGATGCCAGTAGCGCCGCAGCAGCTCACCGGCGGGCGTTCCCGGCCCGACGCGGGTTATCAGCTCGTTCTCTTCCTTCGTAAGCATCGTTTCTCCTCCAACCGACTCAGCGATGATGTGTCAGGAATTCGCGCCGGCACGGGATACGCGGTGGCATGCACCTTGGCCTTGAAATTGCTCTCCAGCGGCTCGTTCGGCGTGTCGACGCAGGCGCCCATAGCGTCGATCTTCCCGCCGTAGTACACGCAGCGAATGCCGTGCTCATCGTTGCGGCCGAAGAACAGCGAGGCACCGCGATGCGGGAGGCGTTGGCGACGACACCCACCCGGCCGGCCGCATCGCGGAACGCCACGAGCTGTTCGCCGGGCAGCTTCAGGCGGATGGGCGCGCAGTCCGGCCCGGGCAGCTCCGTCGAGCGGAGCGCTGGGATCCGGTACTGGCGCATGAGGTTGCCCATCGGCGCGCCGGGGCCCACACGCGTGATCAGCGCATTGTCCTCTTTGCTCAGCATGGCGCCGCCTCCGCGTGAGGTCACCGCTACGAGCCCGCTGCGCAATATGTACCGCGCCAGCGGTTGCGCGGTCCAGCCCTCGCGTGGCAGCGGGCATGCGGCGGTCACCGCGCCGGCGGGTGGATGAGCCAGGACGGCGCGACGACCGAGCGAGCTTGCCCTCATCGCACCGAATCGGTAAGGTTCCCCCGCGTCTTGGGGGAGACACGTCGGGCCTCGTGGCCTGGCTTAGGAAGATAGGGAGGGATGGCATGCCCGGGAAAGTGCGACGTATCGTGACGGGGGTCAACGCGGCCGGTCGGTCCTACATCGTGTCCGATAAGCTCCTCCCAACCGGGGACCTCGGGCCATCGGATCCGGTTCGCGCGGGCCTCTGGATCACCCACGGGTCGCCCGCCTCCAATACCGATCCCACCGATCCGGTTCCCGACGGGATCATCCTGCGCACCCCGCCGCCGGACCGAGGCGGAACGGTGATCCGCGTCGTCGACATCCTTCCATCCAAGACCCACCCATACGACCCGGAGGACTTGAAGCGGCGCGGCTGCCGCACGACGCCGGAGCGCTCCGCGAAGGACCCGGCGTTCCACGCCACCGACACCGTCGACTACGCGGTGTGTCTCGAGGGAGAGATCTGGGCCGTGCTGGACGACGATGAAACGCTGATGCGCCCGGGCGACGTGCTGGTCCAGCGCGGCACCTTCCACGCCTGGTCGAACCGCAGCGACCGGCCGGCGCGAATGTTGTTCGTCCTCATCGACGCGGAGCCGCTGACGAACCACCCGTAGCCAGGAGCCGGGGTCACCCGTTCACCCGAGCGCTGTTCCTTTCCGCGGGCTGACCGCCTGGCGGGAGAGGAGGCGCCGCTACGCGTTTCCATAGAAGGCGGCCTCCCCGGCTACCGCCTTCTCCATCTGGCGGCGCTTCATGCCCGCCAGCGCCTCGTCGCGCGAGCCGGGGCGGTACTCCTTCCAGTTGCGCGCCTCTTCTGAGTCGCGTGGGACGTACCGGTCGCCCGCGCGCACGCGCGTCGGCGAGAACTCGATGAGCGCGTTTTGCGCCGGGTCTCGGAACACGTTGATGGGGTCGCCGCCGGCCTCGACGATGGCGATCTGCTCCTCCAGCAGCTCGCGCCACATGGCGATGCCGCGGTCCGACGCGCCCAGGTGTTCCGCGCTTCGGTCGAAGATGGGCCCTTGCGTCACCCACGCCATGCTGTCGTGACTCGGGTACGTGCGCATGTGGAAGTCGCCGGACTCGTCCTTCAGCGAATCCACATAGACCAGCTCGGGCTCCTCCTCATACGGATCGGTCCAGCTTCCGTCCACCGACGGCGTGAAGCCCAGCCAAATGACCTGCGTGTGGGTGTCGTCGATCGGGACGCGGAAGTGCATATCGATCGGCATGGTCCCGTCATAGGGATTGTTTCCATCCCGCCCCTCCACGTGGTGGCGAAGGATGTTGGGAAACACCGCCGGGTGGCCCGGCTCCTCGTAGGAATCGAGCCCGTCGCCGCCGAAGATGCGCTTCTTGCGAATGCCGTGCGCGAAGCGCTCGAAGTCATACGCCGTGATCTTTCGGTAGTTGTTTCGTGGCCGGATGCCTTTCTTGAATAGGGTGTGGCCGTGGAGATAGTAGACGTGGGTTGGGTCAAGGGAGTTCTCCTCCGCCTGGAGCCAATTGCAGTCGATGACCGGCTGGACTTCGATCAGCCGGGTGCCGTCCTCGCGGGCGACGACGTCCCACCGGGGGAGCAGGGGCGCGGGCGCCGGTCCCAGATACGCGAAAAGGAGGCCGGCGATTCGCTGGACCGGGTACGCGGCCTGGCGCACCACGCGCTTCATCATCGACTCAGCCGGCTCGAACGGCTGCTCGAGGCACCTGCCGTCGCGACCCCAGAGCCACCCATGATACGGACAGCGCAGGCCCCCATCTTCGAGAAAACCGTAGTAGAGGGAGCAGCCGCGGTGCGCGCACCGCTCGGCCACGAGCCCATAGCTGCCGTCGGGCTCACGATAGAGCACGAGATCCTCGGCGAGCAGGCGTACCCGCTTCTTTGGCCGGTCCGGCGTCAGCTCGGCCGCGGGCGCCACGACGTGCCAGTAGCGGCGCAACAGCTCGCCCGCTGGGGTCCCCGGCCCGACTCTGGTCAGCCGCTCGTTCATCTCGCTCGTGAGCATCGATCCTCCCTGAACCCGCGCGCGTGCGCGAGGAGACGACCCCTCGGCCATGATAGTCGCGTCGTCACCGCGAGTGTAGCCCGCGGCCAAAAGAGGGTCAATTGACCGACCCACGGCCGACGCGACGGAGGCATCCGCCCGGAGCGACGATTGCGGCCAGGACGGTAACCCGTTATCCTGGTCGGGCGCCAGCGGGTGAAACGGACGCGATACGCTGCGCATGGGGTGAGAGGACAGATCGATGGAGTGTCCCATTACTTCAAGCGCTACCGCCAGGAGTACGACGAGCGGCTACAGGCTGTGCGGGAGTCCGGTGACTGGGAAGGATGGCTCGTCTTCTTCCTCCGCGGCGTCGCGAAGGCGAGCGTCCAGGCAGCCGAGACGGCGCGGCGCATCCTCCAGCTCCGCGAGGATCACCGTCGCCGCATCACCGAACAGCTCGGCCGCGCGGCGGGCAATGGGCATCGTGTGCTCGAGCATCTCTACGAGCACCCTATCTTGAGCGTGAACGACGTCATGCGGATCACCGGCACAACGTACGCCGCGGCCAATCAGATGGTTCAGCGCCTGACCGATCTCGGCGTCCTGCTCGAGTTCACCGGCCAGGCCCGCCACCGCCGCTTCCGGTATGACTCCTACATTCACCTGTTCGACGACGAGACAGGCGCGTGAGCTCCCTGATTTCGTAGAGCGCGTCCGACCGTCGGTCATCGTCGCTGAGGTGATGACTCCCCGCTCGGCTTTTGCGCGCGTACGAAGGCGCTGACGATTCTGCCGTCCTCCCCTGCCGACGCGGCCGCGCCGGCACTGCCGCAACAGCTAACATCCTGGATGCCGGCCAACTGCTCCGCGTCATACACCCGCGTCACGTCGAATTCGATCGCCTCGAAGCCAGCGGCGGAGAGCAGGCGGCCGTATTCGGCCTCTTCGAGGGCGCCCGCTACACATCCAACCCAGGATTCCACGTCTCGGCGCAGGTCGGCGGGCAGGCGGCCCTGGACCACTACGTCCGCGACGGCGAATCGACCGCCAGGCTTGAGCACGCGAAAAGCCTCGCGCAGCACCTGCGCCTTATCCGTCGAGAGATTGATGACGCAGTTGGAGATGACGACGTCAACCGTGTTGTCCGGGAGCGGGATTTCTTCGATCGTGCCCTTGACGAACGCGACGTTGGTTGCGCCCTGGTTGGCCTTGTTGCGCTCGGCCATCTCCAGCATCTCGTCGGTCATGTCGAGGCCGTACACGAATCCGGCGGGCCCCACCCGCTTGGCGGCGAGCAGAACGTCGATCCCGCCGCCACTTCCCAGATCCAGAACGATCTCACCCGGCTGGAGCGTGGCCAGGGCGGTCGGGTTGCCACAGCCGAGAGAGGCCCTGAGCGCACCCTCCGGCACGAGCTGGGCTTCCTCGGGCGAGTAAATCTGGCTCGAAATCGGGTCGCACGCGGAGCCGCTGCAGCAGCCTCCTTCGGCGGGATGCTCGGCGATCAACTGCAGGGCTCGCTGCGCGTACTTCTGGCGGACGCTCTCGCGCAATTCGGTAGGACGGGCTGTCGGCTCCACGGTTTTCCCCTTTCGAATATTGACGAATATGGAATCGATAATTGTCTATGGAAAGCGGCAAAAAATAACGCCTACCCGATGGCAACCCCCGAGCTCAGCCGGAGCGCGCCCAGGGCATCGCGCAGCGTGGCAATCCCTCGCGCGTCCGCGGCGTAGTAGGCCCAGACCCCGCGACGGGCGACCGTCACGAGCCGGGCCTCCCGCAAGATTTTCAGGTGATGGGAAACGGTGGGCTGCGTGACGTCGAAGCGGCTGGTGATGTCGCAAACGCAGATCGGCGCGGATTGTGCGGCGATCAGACGGAAGATCTCGAGCCGCGTCGAATCGCCGAGCGCGTGAAAGACCGCCGCGACCGACGCTCGCTCCGGCTCAGGGAGTGGCTCGTTCGACGTCGGCGGCACGCAGCAGTCCGGGGGCCGCGTCTTGCTTCGCATAGCGTGATCATAGCACTTTAGATAGATAATTGTCTATGCAATATCCATACATCCAACGCCGCTTCAGCATCCCGCTACCCCGTCGGGCCAACGCGCGTCGCCCGATCACGCGGCTCCATCGTGCGCTCGACGCCCTTGAAGGCGGGCATGACCTCCCGCGCGAACAAGCGCATTGCCCGCATGATGTCGGCATGCGGGATGCCGCCGAAGTTGAAGGTCGTGCTGAAGATGTCGAACTCATAGTGCGCCATCGCGTTTCGGATGCCCGCGATGCATTGGTCCGGGTTGCCGTAGACATTGCGCCCGGTGGCGAGCATCCCGGAGAAGTCGTACGTCGATGGATCGAAATCCGTCCGGCCCCGGCCGATCGCGGCGAGCTCGTCGTAGCGCAGGATCGCAGCCTGTGCGACCTCGCGGGCGCGCTCGGCATTCTCGTCGACCCACACGCGCAGGTGGACCTTGCAGTTGCGGTCTTTGGGCGTCAGCCCGGCTGCGCCCAACCCGTCCCGCCACGCATCGATGGCGCGCGGATAGTGCTCGGGCGGATACGGGTGGGCCGTGATCATGATGTTGAACCCGTGGCGACCGGCCCACCCCAACGATTCGGGGGAGTGGCCGGCGACCCAGATGCGCGGGCTCGGCTGCTGAACGGGGCGCGGATAAATACAGACGTCTTTGAAGTCCCAGAACCTCCCTGCATACGAGAACCGGTCCTGGGCCCACGCCCGCGCAATGATCTCGCCCTCCTCCTCGAATCGCGGGCGCGCCTCCTCGCGCGGCACCCCGTACACGAGGAAGTCGCTCGGCGTGTTGCCGAGCCCAATCCCGAACTCCAGCCGTCCCCGGGAGAGGACGTCGACCATGGCGTAGTCCTCGGCGATCTGGATCGGGTGGTGCAGCGGCAGGATCGATACGGCGGACCCCAGATGAATCCTCGACGTGCGCGCGGCCGCGGCGCCGAGAAAGACCGCGGGGTTGGGCTCTGGGCCGCCATACAGAGCGAAATGGTGCTCCGTGAACCAGAAACACTCCCAGCCCAGCTCTTCGGCGAGGCAGATCTGCTCCAGGATCTGCTGGTAGAAGATGTCAAAGGGCGGGTCCAGATCTGGAAAGTAGGTTGGAAGCAGATGCATGTGAAAGCGCACGGCTCCTCCCACGGGCTGTAGATTTCGGCGACGCCACCGGCCCTACGAGCCGCCGCCGTAGTCCCATTCGTAGTCCCGGTCGCGATAAGCCTCCTCGGGCATCTGGCTCGTGAGGCCGCGCTTGCTCAGCTCCTCCTCGAATTTTGCGCGGATCCACGGCTCCTCGTCGGGGTACTGAATCGTATCCCGCTGGGGGTCCTGCACGCGCTCGCCGGTCCCACTGAGGGCGCGCGGCGGGTGCAGCGCTAGGTACCGCGCAGGCGCCGGCCCGAGGTTGAAGTGCTGATGGAACCAGCGGTTCGGCGGCACGAACACGCTCGCCTCCTGCCACGGGATGACCACCTTCTCCTGTCCCTCCGGCCACATCACGGAGAAACCTTCCCCAGCCGGTATGACGATGACAAAACCCGGGCCGTGGCGATGCGCCTTCTTGTAGGTCCGCGACGGGAACACCGACATGTGCGCGGTCACCGGCGAGTCCGGGAACCGCACCCAGACAACGTGGCCGCCTGCGCCCCGTCCCTTGAACGGAACGACGTGGTCCCACGCGCGCATGTTGGGAAAGAAGTTCCCGAACCAGAATACGCCTCCGCGCGGCCCGGACCCGGCTTCCGTCTGTTCGATCGCTTTCGCCTCCGAAAAGAGCGTGGCGTCCGGCCCGTCCAACCCCGCCCTGCCCGCTCCCGACACGTTCACGAAATAGCTCGGGTCTGGTATAGCCTGCAGCGTGAGCGGGAGATAGTTGCAGTGGAGCAGACGCGCGGGCGCCGAACCATGCGCGTTGCCGAGCTGATAGCGATGGAAGCGCGGAATGCAGAACATGCTGTGCTTTTGCCATTCGAAGGTTCGCCTGGGGCCCGCGTCATCCGTCCAGACGGTCGTGAGTCCGCGCCCTTCGACCACGTACACGACCTCGTCGACCGCCATGGTCAGGGGCGGCAGCGTCGCCCCCGGCGGCACTTCCGTCACACGCGCCTCGCTCACACCCTCCTGACCGGCCAGCAAGAGAAAGGCAGCGTTGCACTCGCGTTCGTCCCAGGGGCCAAGCTCCACGGTTCGCAGATCTGGAACGTAGAAGCCCCGATGGATGGGAACGCCTATCGACTCCACCCACTGCTCGTAGGCGGAGGGCACGCTCCAACTCACGGTTGTCGCTTCGTCGTGCTGAGGCCGCACGGTCGCTTCGGTCATGGTCGCCATCTCCCCCCGGTCGCACGTTCGCGCGTCCGCGTCAGTCTAACCATCGCGATAGGCGCGGGCAACGGCGAATGGACTCACCTCGGCCGCGGGTGCGCCACGCGCCACGGGGCAGGGGCTGAGATGCGATTGTGACCCAGTCGCGCGGGCGATCCTGTGCGTGAAGGTGTGCAGACACAACGTCACCGGTGAGCGACTCATGTACTATTGATGGTCGGCGCAGAGCGCGCCGCGCCCGCCCCGACACACCACCAACACCGCACAGGCATTTCCGGCCCTTGACAATGGATCGCGGAGGGAGCATGTCCCGGATTCGTACCAGGATCTCCGCTCTCGCGAGCGCCGTCGCCTCGGCTCCGGGCGCGCCCGCCACCGACGCGCCGCTCGTCGGGGACCGAGCCGGCGAAAACGCCGCGCGGCGCCTCACGCTCGGGGGCGCCCCGCGCTTCGATCTGATCGTCGGCCCCGAGCACGCGCGCCGCGTCGTGCTCGCGGTGGGAGCCGCGACCTTCATCTGCGGGTTCTTCGTCGGCGCGCTGTTGAGCGCGGTCCTGATCGCGATCCACCATCCTCTGGTAAGCGAGCTCCGGTCGTCCCTCAACTATGAGTCGGCCATCTTCGGCGATGGGCTCGTGCTCCCCATCGTCAACATGGCGGCGGCGACCGCGATCCTGCGCCATCAGCGGCTGGTTACGCCCGGCGCCGTTCAAATCGCGTTCTTCATCGGCGCCGCCGTGACCGCCGCGTTCCACATCGACCAGGCGGTGCACGGCATCGTGAACTGGACGATGCCGGAGCCGTGGCACTGGAACGCTCTGGGCGCCTGGCATGCCGCCTACATGCTGGCGGTCGCCTCGTGGCTGTCCCTCTTTCTGGTCGTCGTCGTCCGCTCTGCCGTTCGACACCGGACCGTGACTCGAGAAACGGCGATCGTCCTATTGGGGGTCATCGTCTTCTTCGCCCTTCTCCGCCTCGACTACCTCTCCCTGGACATCGGGACCCTCTTCCCCGGCCGCTAGACGCCGCGCCGTTTTCCGCGCGCCACGCCGCCCCCACCCCGCCTGCGCGGCCGAGGGCGCCAGGAATTTGGCCGGTGGTATGATCGATTTCGGCCGATTGACCAGCCAGTGCTCTGTACGGAGGTAGCCGTATGCTGACCCAGGAAGAAAACGATCGCCTCACGCGAGTGGGCCCCGGGACACCGGGGGGCGAGTTCATGCGCCGGTACTGGCAGCCGGCCGCGCTGTCGGAAGAGCTACCGCCAGGCGGCGCCCCCGTTCCCGTTCGACTCCTCGGCGAGGACCTCGTCCTCTTTCGGGATGAGACGGGCCATCCGGGCTTGCTCGGCATCCACTGCTCCCATCGGGGTGCGGACCTGAGCTATGGGCGCCTCGAGGATGGCGGCCTTCGATGCATCTACCACGGGTGGCTATTCGACCGGTCCGGGCGCTGCCTGGAGCAGCCGGGCGAGCCCACCGGGAGCACCTTCCACGAGCGCATCCGTCACACGGCTTATCCATGTCACGAGCAGGCGGGCATCATCTTCACCTACATGGGCCCTGGCGAGCCGCCGCTCTTCCCCGCGTACGAGTTTCTGCTGGCGCCCCCCGACCACACCTACGCCACGAAGTACTACGAGGAATGCAACTATCTCCAGGGGAACGAAGGGAATTTCGACCCGCAGCATCTCTCGTTCTTGCACCGGTTCTTCAAGCCGCGGGACGATGCGGACTTTCGGAATGCGATCCACGCCGCCGACCCCGCGCCGCAGATCGAGCCTGTGGACACCGGTTTCGGCATGCACCTCTACGCCATCCGCAAAGCGGAGGGCAATCGGCGATTCGTCAAGGTGCGCAGCTTCATCATGCCGTCGGCCGGCTGTGTCGGCAGTCGTGGGGAGGCCGGCTATAACGTGAACTGGCACGTCCCGATTGACGACGAGCACCATTGGCGCTACGGGATCTGGTTCGACCGCACGGGCCCCGTCGATCCGTCGGAGCGATCCCGGGCGCGGGCCAGCGTGGCGGAAAACTACCGGCTAAAGCGCAACAAGGCGAACCGCTACCTCCAGGACCGCGAGGAGATGAAGACCTCCACGTTCCTCGGGATGGGCAAGGACTTTGTCGTGCACGACAGCTTCGTGACGGAGAGCGAGGGACCGATCTACGATCGGACCATCGAGCACCTCGGATACACAGACCGCGGGCTCATCCACATGCGCAAGATCATGCTCGACGCCATCCGCGACGTCGAAAACGGCCGCGAGCCGCGAGGCGTCGTTCGGGACGTGGCGCTGAACCAGTGGCCCGATCTCATCGCGCGAGACGACATCCTCCCCGCCGAGGTGGACTGGAAGGACCACTGGAAGGGGCGCAGCACGCAGCCCGTGGGAAGCGGCGCGCGCTAGCAGCCGCACGTTCGCCGGGTTTGGCCTATGATTGCCGCGACGACAGGGGCCGCGGCCCGCGCGCCACGCGCATGGGCTCGACACGGCCGGGGAGGAGCGCGACGTGACGGATACGATTCGCCTTTACGCGGGAACCCAGCACGGACTGCTCATCTGGCGCGGCCACGACGCCACGTGGGAGCACGTCGGCCACGAATTTCCGGACGCTGTGTTCGACACGATCGCGGGCTGCGCATCGCGGCCGGAGCGCGTCTACGCGGCCGTCGCCTGGGACGGGGTCTATCGGACGGACGACGCCGGCCGCCACTGGCGGCGGATCATCGAGGGCGAGTTTCGGGCGATCACCGTGGATCCGACTGACGACTCGGTCGTGTACGTCGGCGCCGAGCCGGTACACCTCTACCGAAGCGAAGATGGCGGCGACCACTGGGAGGAGCTGACCTCCCTCCTCGACGTTCCGGAAGACGTGCGCCAGAACTGGTGGACGCCGTATCCACCGGCCACCGGCCACATCCGCTACGTCTTTGTCCACCAGGACGATCCGCGCTTCCTGGGTGTGTGCCTCGAGCACGGCGGCGTCCTCCGCAGCTTCGACCGGGGCGCCACGTGGGAGGACGTGAGCGGCGGCATCGACTATCTCGACATGCACATGATGAAGACGCTTCCGCATAGCACGAGCCGGTACTTCACGTCATCGGCGCGCGGGTTCTTCACGAGCGAGGATCCGGCAGACGGATGGGTTCGCGCAGAAAATGGGCTGGACCGCAACTATTCGCACGACTTCCTGTTCCTCGACCCGACGCGCGCGGGTGAGCCGCCCACGATGCTGATCGCTACGGCGGACGGCTCGCCAGGGTTCTGGCGGCGTGAGGAGCGGGGCGCCCGCGCGGCGATATTCCGCAGCTTGGACGCCGCGGCCACCTGGCAACGCGTCACAGCCGGGTTGCCCGAGGAGATGGATCACATGGTCTGGGCGCTAGCGCGCCATCCGAGCGACCCGGACGCGGTGTTCGCCGGCGTCGGGGCGACAAATCGCGGGCAAACCATCGACACGAGCACGCCCGCGTCGGCCGCGCTCACGGACGCACCGGGCCAGATCCTCCTCAGCCGCGATCGGGGCGAGAGCTGGGACCCGCTCCCCCTCGAGTTGCCGTCAGACCGCGTGCTGTGGGCCGCCATCGACTGACGAGGGTCGGGCTTCGAAGGCGCGAACGCGTTCCCAATCGACCCAGCGAGCCAGCCCGGGCTCGGCCAGGAGTCGCGCGCGCCCGCCGGCGATGCGCACGCGCTCCGTCACATATTCCTCGCCGAAGGTGAGGAAGAAGCTCGTCTCGGCCGGGAGGTTCCGTTGCCGCCCGGGCAGGGCGCTCGCAAGCTGCAGGGCGACCATGGCCCCCAGGGACGACTCGCCCATGAAGCCCACGTGCGCGGCGCATCCATGCTCCTCGGCGAACTGGGCGAGACGCATGCCGTCGCTCGCGCCCGTCCCGTTGAGCTTCACGCTCACCGCTCGGGCGCCCCGCTCGATGAAGAGCGCCGCGTCCTGGATGGAGCGGCAGCCGTTGTCCACGAGAATGGGAATCGGGCTCTCCCGCTGGAGCCGCTCGAACGCGCGGTTCGGCAACAGGCGGCAGGGGTCCTCGGCGAGGGTCACCCCCAGCTCCGCCAAATCCTCGAGGTAGGCCGACGCTTCCACCTCGGGGTAGGCGCTATTCGCGTCGACGTACATCTCGATCGTCGGGCCGACGGCCGCGCGGATCGCGCGCAACGCGGCGCGATCCGTGTCGCGACCTTGGCCGCCCTTGACCTTCAGCGTTCCAAACCCGTGCCGCTGCACCATGGTCGCCGCCTCAGCCGCCATCAGCTCCGGGCGCTGGCGCGTCACGGTCCACGACACGGCCACGTCTGGGTCGCCGCCCCAGATCTGCCACATCGGGGCGCCACGGGCCTGGGAGCGCATGTCCCAGCAGGCGATGTCGATCATGGCCCGGGCCAGCCGATGCTCGCGAATCTTCCCTAAAGCCCGTGTCACGGTAGCCTCGTCGAGGAGGTCGACGTCCCGAATCAACGGGATGAACAACTCCTCGATCGCGACGGCCAGCGAGCGCAGGGTGACGCTGTGCCAGGCGGTCTTCGCGACCCCCTCCGCCAAACCGACCGTTCCGTCGTCAGCGGTCAGCCGCAGGAGGAGAAAATCAGCGCCGTGCTCGTCGGTCGAGCCCCACTGGATGTGCCGCGGGTAGGGGAGATGGATTGGGTACGTGCTCCACTCGGCCAGGCGCATCGGTTCCTCCCAGCCCGTGCGTACTCGCGACAGGCGTGCCGCGGTGATCCAGTGTACGCTTTTGTCCGCCTGTCCATGGGGGCGTAGAGGTCATGCTGGACGCAGCGAACCAGCGTCCCGGGGGGAGATCCTTCGGCCTCGCCCTCACGATGGCAACGTCCACGGGCCTTTGCCACAGGGGAGAAAACGGATTCGAAGGAGGAATCAATGGCAGTAGCCGCGGATGCCGCAAAGCACATGCGCTTCCATACCCCTCACGCGCATCTCGGGGCGACGTTCGGAGCGGGTGCGTTTGGCGCCTTCGCCGAGCGCGTGGCGCGCTTCTTCGGAACCCCGCAGTACCTCATCAGCCAGACGGTGATCGTGGTGGTGTGGATCGTCTTCAACGGGTTCGCGCTCCTTGTAAGCTTCGACCCGTACCCCTTTATCCTCCTCAACCTCGCATTCAGCCTGCAGGCCGCGTACGCCGCGCCACTCATTCTGCTGGCGCAGACGCGCCAGGCCGAGCGTGACAAGATCTGGTCCGACGCGGACGCAAAGCATCGAGAGGATTTGGCGCAGAACACGCTGACCCTTCTCCAACAGAACACGGATCTCACCGAGCAGGTTGCCAAGCTCTCGCAACAGGTGCGCGACCTCACCGAGCAGATCCACCGCCAGGTGGTCACGGGCGCCTCGTGACCCGTCCGTCGGCCGACGACCGCGCTCCTCAGCTCGCCGCGGCGACGAAGTCGGCGACGCGCTCGCCGATCATGATGCACGTCAAGTTCGTGTTGGCATGCGTCACCGTTGGCATGGTCGAGGCGTCCGCGACCCAGAGGTTGTCCATTCCATGGACCCGTAGCGTCTGATCGACAACCGCCATCGGATCGCTCGCCGGACCCATCATGCACGTGCCGACGCCGTGGTGGTAGCTGTTGTGCGTCGCCCGAGCGAAGTGGGCCCAGTTATCCTTCGGTCCCGGCTGGATCAGCGGACCATAATAGGCTCGCATTGATTCGTGATCGAGCAGCTCC
Source organism: Chloroflexota bacterium (assembly GCA_035652535.1). Lineage (NCBI taxonomy): Bacteria > Bacillati > Chloroflexota > Chloroflexota bacterium. The sequence goes on along the minus strand of DASRDP010000134.1, from coordinate 27,644 downwards.
TTCACGAACTGCATCGCCGCCGTCACCGCTTCGATGTCGTCGGGATGCTCGAGAAGCCGCGCATCCACCGCCGGCAGGTCGTGCGGATCGGCGCTTTGGAGGGAAACGCGCCCACGGTTTCGCTGTTCGAGCAAGTGGAGCGAGACCGGCATCATCCGCTTCAACCCGGAGACCTCGGTTGGAGGGCGCATATGAATGTGAAAGTCGGGACAGGTCCGCGCGGGGTCGCTCTTGATCATGAGCCGGAAGCGCGGAGCAAGCGAGTCTTCCACGAGATCCGACGGACCCTCAAACGTCATGTAGACGACGGCATGGTCCTGATAGTTCTCGCCGACGCCGTCCAGGGGATGAACGACGCCGATGCCGAGCCGCTCGAGCTCCGCGGCGGGTCCGATGCCGGAGAGCATGAGGATCTGGGGACTATGGTAGACGCCGGCCGAAAGCACGACGCGGTCCGCCAGCGCGGTGTAGGAGTGGCCATCCTTTTCGAAGCGCACGCCGTTCACCCGATGTCCATCGACCGCGAGAGAGAGGGCGGGCGCCTCGGCGATGATGGTCAAGTTCGGACGCCCGCGCGCGAGATTGAGGTAGGCGACGTTCGTGGACTGCCGCACGCCGTCCTTGATCGTAAAGGGCGACGTGCAGATCCCATACGGCTCGGGGACGTTGGAGTCCGGACAGAGGGGGAGTCCCATCGCCTTGGCGCGATCGAGAAGCGCGCCGAATCGACCGGACACCATCTGGTCGAGGGGCATCGATCGCTTGATATAGAGGGGCCCGGACGAACCGTGGATGGCGCTATCCGGAAAGTCCTGGTCGGACTCCATCCGTTTCAACACCGGCAGCACGCGATCGTAGCTCCAGTCCGGGTTGCCGCGCGCGGCCCATCCATCTAGGTCGTATTTCGTCGGCCGCGGCGCTGCCATCACGTTGACGGACGAGCCGCCTCCCATGATGCGGCCGGCGAGCGAATAGAAGGTGCTTCCGTCCACGTGGCGCACCGTCGGGTACATCACGACGTAGGGTGACTCGAGCAGCAGCCGCGTCTGCTGAGTCGCGTCCGAGACCATCTCCGGAATCGGGTCCGGATCCGGTCCGGCCTCGAGGAGCAGCACACGCCGATGCGGGTCCTCAGACAACCGGCTCGCGGCCGCGCAGCCCGCGGAGCCGCCCCCGACGACGATGACATCGTATCGATCTTCCATCCTCTCCCCCCCATGGCTCATACTTCGACGAGTCGCCAGTATCGGTAAAGGGTACTATGGGCGAAGCACACGAAGCGTGGAGACAACTGCCATGAAGCGCCAGTTCCGCGGACTTGCCATTAGCGCACTCGCGCTCCTGGTCGTCGGATGCGGGTCGACCCGTGGTCCATCGCCGACCGGCGCCTCGACGTCGGGAGCGCCGGCGCGTCCGGGAGGCGTCCTCACCATGGTCGTCCGCTACGAGCCTCCGTCGCTCGCGGTGCTCCCCATCCGGACGGCGGGCGCCGGCGTCAGCTCCACGACGCGGCTTTTCAACGCACAGCTCGACATCGAAGACGGCGAAGGTGCGATCCGACCGTACCTCGCGGAGGCCCTACCGCAGCTCAACACGGATACCTGGCGCGTGCTGCCGGACGGCCGAATGGAGACAAGCTACCATTTGCACCCGAACCTCACCTGGCACGACGGCGCTCCCCTGACGGGAGACGACTTCTCCTTCGCGTGGCGCGTGTACCGCGAGCCGTCGCTCGGCGTCGCCTCCAGGGTGCTCGACCTCATCGAGGATGTGTCCGCGCCGGACCCGCGCACGGTGGTCATCCACTGGAAGCAACCGTATCCGGACGCGGGCGGACTGCGGTTTGATTTCCAGCCCCTCCCCCAGCACATTCTCGCCGAGCCGTTCTCGAGCGCGGATCCAGACGCCTTCTCGACCTCTTCTTTCTGGACCGTGGACTACGTCGGGGCCGGGCCCTTCCGCGTCGGGCACTGGGAGCAGGGAGCGAGCCTCGAGGCGATCGCCTTCGACGGTCACGTCCTGGGTCGACCCAGGCTCGATCGCATCAACATTCGCTTCATCCCCGACGAAAACACAGCCCTCACGACCCTCCTCGCGGGGGAGGCGCAGTACGCCACCGGCCGCAGTCTTCGCTTCGAGCACGCATCGGTCCTGAAGCGTGAATGGGGCGCGGCGGGCAAGGGCGTTGTGCTCCTCACACCCGACACCATGCGGTACACGTCGGTCCAGTTCCGCCCGGATCTGGTGAACCCTGCCGCCCTGTTGGACCTGCGGGTACGGAAGGGGATCGTCTCGGCGATCGATCGGCAGGCCCTGAACGACGCCCTCTTCGACGGCGGGGGGTCGATGTCGGACATGTTCCTGACCAAGCACGCCATCTACGACCACGTGCCCGACATGGACCGCACCCTCGCCGAGGCCGACAAGGCGATGACCCATTACCCCTTCGACCCGCGTCGCGCCGAGGACTACTTGGCATCGGCCGGATTCCACAAGGGCCAGGACGGGATCCAGACGAGCGCGAACGGCGAACGGCTGAGCATGGAGGTGTGGGCTGACGCCGGGCCGCAGTATGAAAAGGAGCAGGCGGTGCTGGCGGACACCTGGCAGAGCGTCGGGATCGACTCACACGCCTCTTTCGTGCCACCGGCACGGCTGCGCGATGGCCAATTCCGATCGTCGTTCCCCGCCCTGCACACGACGTCGGCGGGACGCCTCGAAAGCCTCGCATCGTCCGGCATACCCACGGCCCAGAACCATTGGGCCGGCTCGAACCGCGGAAGCTGGTCGAATCCACAGTACGATCAGCTCTGGGATGCCTTCAATACGACGCTCGATCCGCAGTCACGCAGCCAGCAGGTGGTCCAGATGCTGAAGCTCGCGAGCGACGAGCTGCCCTCGTGGGTGCTCTACTACAACCTCAGCGTCTCGGCGCACGTGAGCGCGCTGAAAGGCCCGGACAACTCGGGGCTGAACTCCGACACGTGGAATGTGTACGAGTGGGAGATCAGCCGGTAGCGCGCCGCCCGTAGAACCGCTCCGCGTTCTGGGCAAGCACGGCCTCCTTGTCCACCGCGGAGAGGTCCTCGCGCTCCAGCAGCTCGTCGATCTCGTGGCGACAGGTCTGCGCGTTGAAGCTCTCGTGGGGATAGTCGCTGGCGAACAGGAAGGGGCTGCGCCCCGCGCGCTGGATCGCGTACCCCAGGCCCTCATCGTCGCAGTCGAATCCGACGAAGATGCGGCCCTCGCGCACGTGGCGCTTGAAATGCTCGATGGCGCCCTCGCTCGGGTGCGGCCCCTCGACGTACTCCCCGTTCACCGTCTGCTGGACGTGGCCCTCGTACGACCGCCGCATGCGATCGAGGTAGAAGGGCACCCAGGTCGCCCCGCCCTCGAGGAAGCCGACGCGGATCCCCGGGAAGTGGTCGAAAATGCCGTGGGCGAGCATGGCCGCGGCCTGAACCATGATGCCGAAAGGATGGCCGAGGGCGTGGACCGGGTAGTAGGTGCTGAAAGCGTCCATTCCAAAGTGATGGTGGCACCCCCCGTGGACCGCCAGGGCGCAATCGAGCTTCTGGGCCTCCTCGTACACGGGCCAGTAGATGCGATCGCCGAGGTGCGCCTTCACGCCCTCGCCGTTGGACGGCAGCATCGCGGCGCACATCCCCAGCTCGGTCACCGAGCGGTGCAGCTCCTCGGCCGCCGCCTGCGGATCCTGAAGGGGGAGGAGGGCGACCCCTTTGATGCGCGGCGTTTCGTTAACGTACCGCTCGTGGACCCAGTTGTTATAGGCGCGACACGCCGCCACGGCCCAATCCACCGACACGATCCGTCCGACGGCCAGCCCCGATGTGGGGTAGACCGCGGTCCAATCAATCCCGACATCGTCCAGGAATCCCAGCCACTCCTCCGCATCGGGGCTCCCGAACACGCCCCGATCGGCCCGCAGGTAATAGGAATGGAAGTGGTCGAGCGGAGGGAAGATGCTTCGGCCCTGATCGCCGGGCATGAACTTGGCGATTTCGTCCGCGTATTTCCCCTCGGTGATGTGGCCGTCGGCATCGATGATGCGCATGAGGTTTCCTCCTCGCTCGGACTCTCGTCGCGCTGCGCGCGTTCGCGCGAAGTACGGCTCTGGACCTGCTGGGCTTCAGCGTAGTACAGGAGCCGCATTGGTGCAACCCAGCAGGCGCCAGCCAGTTGCGGTGGTCGCGTGGCGACGCTATGCTCGCAGGAGCCAGGTTTGGAGGCGCTGCAGTGCGAAACCTGAGGAGTGCCGTCCTCCTCCTGTCCGTCGCGGTGCTGCCGGCGTGCATTTCGGCGCCGAGGTCGGCGCCGTCCGAGGCGACGGCTCCCGCGCCTCCGCCCGTTCGTACCCTCGTAATCGGCATGCACGTCGAGCCAACGGCGCTCTCGCCGCGGCCGCCGACGACCAGCGGCATCACGCCAGCCGCGCCGACGATGATCTTCAGCGCGTGGCTCGTCGTCGCCGACGCCCACAACAAACCCCGACCGCAGCTCGCGGAGAAGCTCCCGCAGCTCAACACGGACGACTGGCAGGTCTATCCCGACGGGACGATGGATACCACCTATCGCCTTCGGCCGGGACTCACGTGGCACGATGGCGCACCCGTCACCGCCAGCGACGTGGTGTTCGGCTGGCAGGTGTTCACCGATCCGGAGATGGGCGTGCCAACCGATCCTCCCATTCGGCTCATCCAGGAGATCTCGGCGCCCGACGATCGGACCGTGGTGATCCGATGGAAGCAGCCGTACGGCCAGGCCGGCGAGCTGAGCACCAGCCGGTACGGCGGTGTGCCGCCCATGCCGCGCCACATCCTCGAGTCCAAGTACCGAGCCGGCGACGTTCAGGCCTTCCTGAACGATCCCTACTGGACCAGCCAGTTCGTGGGGTCGGGCCCCTATCGCCTCGACCGCTGGGAGCCCGGCGCCTTCATCCAGGCCTCGGCCTTTGACGGCTTCGTCGAAGGCCGACCAGCCATTGGGCAGCTCAAGCTCGTGTTCCTGCCGGACCCGAGCGCGGCCGTGGCATCCCTGCTCTCGGGCGAGGTCCACGTGGCGGCGGAGGACGCCATTGGGTTCGAACAGGGCGCCGTGCTCAAGAAGCAGTGGGAGAGCACGGGGGCGGGCACGGTGATCCTAACGCCCAACAAGTCCCGCTTCCTCCAGGTGCAGTTCAAACTCGATTATGTCAATCCCAAAGCGCTGCTCGACGTGCGCGTTCGGCGAGCCATCCTGGAGGCGACCGATCGGGAATCGCTGTCGGCGGCGATTCTTGACGGCCAGATCTCCGTCGCCCACACGCTCACCGGGCCCGTCGAAGAGTACTTCGCCGAGCTAGACCGCGTCATCACGAAATATCCGTTCAATCCCGACGAGGCGAGCCGTCTTCTCGGGGAGGCGGGATTCGCGAAGGGGGCTGACGGGGCATTCGCGGATCGCGCCGGGCAGCCGCTCAGCTTAGAGCTGCGCGCGTTCTCCGCCGATCCCGGGCCGCGCGAGGCGGCCATCCTGTCGAATCAATGGTCCGCCGTTGGGCTCAGCGCGCCCATCTCCATCATTCCCGCGGCCCAGTCCCAGAATCTCGAGACCGTGTCCGCCTACCCCGCGCTGCGGATCGAGCAGACCGGACTCACCGACACGGTACCAGTCCTGAAGATCGCCGGATCAGCCGTCGCGACGGCGGAAAACCGCTGGGCGGGCGTCAATCGTGGCGGCTGGGTCAACGCTGACTACGACCGGCTCGTCGACGTCTTTGTCTCCTCGCTGGACCGGTCGGAGCGCAACCACGCGGCCGCCGAGGCGTTCCGCATCGCAAGCGACGAGCTGCCTGTACTGCCCCTCTACTACCTTTCGCTCGCCGCCGCCCACACTGCCACCCTCGAGGGGATGGTGGGCGGATACGCGAGCGACACGGCCTGGGACAACATCGCGCAGTGGCGCTGGGCACGGTAGCGCCGAGAGGGCTGGCCGCGCATTCAGGTCAGGCCCTTCCCGGCCCGCCCCCGTCGACGGCGCGAGCCGTGCCGCGCGCGGCCTCCTGCCGATCCAGCATCTCTTCCGTCTGGCGGTACAGCTCGATGATGGTGTCGCGGTCCGGGCAGTAGCGATCCGCGTCGTCATCGATGTAGGGCCATCCGCCCTTCGAGATCTTGTGGTAGTTCGATCGGTAGAAGCCGGCCGCCGATGGCTCGCCTGGACGCACGAACGGACGGTAGCCTGGTCGCGACGGCACCCGGATCTCGGGGCGCTCCGCCATGTCCGGATCGCGAAACACGTTGATCGGCTCGCCCCCCTTCCCCACAATGTCGATCTGCTCGCGCAGGAGCTTTCGGTACGCTACGACGCACTGGTCCGACTCGCCGAGATGCTCCACGGATCGATCGGTGATCTCGCCCTGGGCGTACCAGGCGACCATGTCCTGGGCAAGCACGTAGTCGAGCGTGTAGTCGCCCTTCTCGTCGGTGAGGGGCACCTCGACGTACGGGACAAGATCCTGACGGGGTACCTCGATCCCGGGCGGGAAGGTATAGCAGAAGTACTGCATATGCCAGGTGTGGGTATCGTCAATGGGGACGCCGAGCTGGTACGACTGGCGGATGCCCATGTTGCCCGGGCCGAACCCGAGGAGATAGGGGAACAGGATTGGGTTCGTGCCGATGACCCACGATGGGACGTCGTCCGGTTCACCCGACTCGCGGGTCCCCTTGGTGAAGCCAAACTCGTTGTAGACGGGTCGGTACTGTGTGTAGACGCCGCGCTGGAGCCGATCGTTCTGTTGCCGCATTGCGGAGTTGTACCGAGCCAGCGGATCGTCGGTCAGGCGACCCTGGCGCTCGAGGGCGTATTGATGAAGGCGGCCGTGAAGGTAGATCGCGTGGCCGAGGTCGCCGCGGTTCTCCATCACTTGGAGCCAATTGCACGGGAGCTGATGGGCGACGATCTGGCGGAAGCCCCCCTCGCGAACGAACAGGTCCCAGCGCGGAAGCAACGGCGCGGGCTCCGGCCCCAAGTACGCCCAGATCAGTCCTCCCAGCTCCTGAACGGGATACGCCTTGAGCCGGACGTGGTCCTTGATGTGGCTCTCGACCGGCTCGAGGGGCGTCTGGAGGATGCGGCCGTCATGGCCGTACAGCCACCCGTGGTAGCAGCACCGCAGCCCGTGCTCTTCGGGGACGCCGAACATCAGGTGCATGGCCCGGTGGGCGCACCGGTTATGGATCAGCCCGAGCTGCCCGCTGCGGTCGCGAAACAGCACGAGCTCCTCACCGAGGATCGTGATGGGGCGGACGGGATTCTCGCGAAGCTGCGCCTCGGCGCAGATTGGGTGCCAGTACCGGCGCATGAGGTTCCCGCACGGGGTGCCGGGGCCCACGCGCGTGAGCAGCTCGTTCTCTTCCTTCAGCACAGCGCTTCCCTCTTCACGGTGATGCCGGCGCCTACCGGTGCGTCGTCGAGACGCACCCGCAGCATAATCGATTGTCGGGGCAGAAGCGAGCAAGTCCCACGCGCGTCAGCGCCGTTGATCCGGTCCCTTCGATTGCGATCTGTGCCGAATTTCGCTGGACGTTTGCGGCCGGTATCGATAGGATTGACCTACGGAAAGGCGATTGACCGAGACATCTGCACAGGTCGCACCGGAGGAGGCCGCGCATGATCACCGCTGAAGAAAACGTTCGCCTGACGCAGACCGGCCCGGGCACGTTCATGGGAGAGCTGCTTCGACGCTACTGGTGGCCGATCGCTGCGACCGTCGACTTGGACGATGATCCCGTTCGACCGGTCCGGCTGCTCAGCGAGAACCTCGTTCTCTTCCGCGACGAGAAGGGCAAGCTCGGCCTGGTGGCCGAGCGCTGCGCCCATCGCGGCATCTCCCTCGCCTACGGCATTCCGCAGGAGAACGGGCTGCGCTGCGCCTATCACGGTTGGACGTACGACAGCGACGGGCACGTCGTCGACATGCCCTTCGAGCCCGCCTGCCTGCCGCTAAAGATCACCGCGTACGCCGCCGAGGAGCTGGGCGGCCTGATCTGGGCATACATGGGCCCCGAGCCCCGGCCGCTGCTGCCGCGGCTCGAGCTGCTGGTCCGCGACGATCTGGCGCGCGGTATTACGATGCGGCCGCTCCCGTGCAACTGGGTCCAGTGCAACGACAACTCCATCGACCCGGTGCACTTCGAGCATCTGCACGGCTACGCGGCCGACTGGTGGAATCGGAAGCACGGGATCAATCGCCGCGTCCAGACGGCGCGCCACCTCAAGATCGCCTTCGACGTGTTCGAGTACGGCATCTACAAGCGGCGGCTCGTCGAAGGGGAGCCGGACGACGCCGACGATTGGACCGTCGGCCATCCGTTCCTCTTTCCCCACACACTGGTCCAGGGGGTTGGCGACTCGTACGGCTACCAGATCCGCGTGCCGGTCGATGACACGCACACCCTGCACGTGCGCTACCGCGGATCACCCGTGCGCCCGGGCGAGGAGATCCCTGCGAAGGTTCCGGTTCGGCACCTCGAGCTGCCCTATGATGAGCTGGGCCGAGTCGAGTGGTCCGACATCCCGCTGCAGGACGAGGCAGCGTGGGTGGCGCAGGGCCCACTGAGCGACCGCACCGGCGAGCACCTGGTGACCTCGGACAAAGGCGTGATCCTCTATCACAACATGCTCATCGAGAACGCGGAGAAGGTGCAGCGCGGCGAGGACCCGATGTTCGTCATTCGCGACGAGGCGAAGAACACGCCGTACGTCCACGTCGAGCGTGAACGGGACAGTGCGAAGATGATCACGCGGGGCATCGAGCCCAACACCCTTGATGCCCGCCAGGCGGTGACCGCCAAGGGCTGACGCCCCCGCCCGTCCGCCCCGGGCTTCCGGGCCGTTCGTGGTTCGACAAGCTCACCCCGGACGGGGCGCGAGGCTAGTTCGCACCAGGTTTCCGGCCCGTTCGCCCCGAGCCTGTCGAAGGGCGCTCAGGACAGGCCCGTCGAAGAGCGGGCGGCCCCACGATCTCTCGTGATCCGGCAATCGATTTGTTTCGTCACGCCTTATGAGCGGAGCCAGCTCTGGCTCCGTGGCACGCGGGCGTGGGCGCAGCCCCGCCAGCCAAGGAGGGCAGCATGAAGCGAATCGTCGTCATCGGCCTGATCGTCAGCGCGCTGAGCGTGATCCCCGTATCGTCCGCGCTGGCGGTGAACACGGGTGTTCCAGGCCAGCCGAACCAGGACTGCGAGCAGATCTTTCCGTCTGGAACCCTGACGCCGAGCGGCTTCAATACCCAGGGCTTCGAGCACGCCACCAACGTATACGCGGGCGCGCAGCCCCAGAACTCGCAGAACCCGAAGAGCGTGTCGCAGTACGACGTCGCGTGCTTCCAGGCGGCCAACCGACCGACGCACTAATCACCGCGCGCCACACGACCGGTCGCGCCTCCTCCGCCACGGCGTCCGTCGCCGTCCTCGAGGCCGGACCGGGTCGCGGCACAGCCCGACGCGGGCCGCGTGGTCAACCGGTCATCCTGAGGGCGGCGAAGCATCCCGGAGATCCTTCGCACTCCGCCCTCAGGATGACCCCTGTTCGCTCCTTCGCCGCGCCGCGCGACCGAGGAGCGCGGCCGATCGGCAAAGACAGCGCGCCCATGGAGCGCGTCTGCGCCGAGCCGGCATTTGATATGCTCGGGCAGCGCGCGGGCCGCCGGGTACCCGCCCAGCGGACGCCCTCTAAGTCGCGCCGGGAGTGATTGGTGATTATCGACGCCCATGCCCACAACCTGTCGGGCCCGTCTCTCAACGCGTATTACACCCTCCTCCTTGCCAACGGCGGCTCGCACGGATACGAGCCCTTCAAGGTCTCCGATGACGAGGTCGACGCCGCGTTGAATCGGCCGGTCTTTCGCGGCAAGTCCCTCATCGAACAGGTTCGCGAGGTCGGCACGGACGTGCAGCTCCTGTCGCCGCGACCGATCAGCATGGGCCACAGCGCCAAGCCCGAGAAGATCGTGCACTGGTACATCGAGGCGCAGAACAACATCATCGCGCGTCAGTGCGCCCTCCACCCGGATCTGTTTCGCGGCGTGTGCGGGCTGCCGCAAAACGCGGGCGTGAGCCCTGCCAACTCCGTCGAGGAGCTCCGTCGCTGCGTGAAGGAGCTGGGGTTCGTGGGATGCCTCCTGAACCCCGACCCCAACGAAGGCTACAGCCCGCCGCCACCGCCCCTGGGGAGCGAGTACTGGTACCCGCTCTATGAAGCGCTGGTCGATCTGGACGTGCCGGCCCTCATCCACTCCACGCGATGCGGCAACGAGCGCGAGCCGTACACGCTGCACTTCATCAACGAGGAAAGCACGGCGATCATCTCCCTTCTCGAGTCCCGGGTCTTCCTCGACTTCCCGAGCCTCAAGCTCGTCGTCTCCCACGGCGGCGGCGCCATTCCGTATCAGATCGGCCGTTTCCGCTCCTTCTACGATCGCCCCGGCCGGCGCGTCCTCGACGCGCAAGAGGATTTCGACACCAGTCTTCGCCGGCTCTACTTCGACACGGCGCTCTACACGAAGAAGGCGCTCGAGGTCCTCTTCGAAGCGGTCGGCCCAGACCGTTGCCTGTTCGGTACCGAGCGGCCCGGCACGGGCACGTCCATCGATCCAAAGACCGGGAAGTGGATGGACGACATCAAGCCATTGATCGAGGAGATCGACTGGCTCACTGAGGTCGATCGCCAGCGGATCTTCGAGGACAATGCGCGAGGGCTGTACAAGCTGGCGGTGTAGACGCGAGGGCGGCAAAAGCAAGTCCGACGGCCAGGGCCAGGTCGACGATCAGTCGAAGTCCGTCCATTTGGCCTTCGCTCGTACGCCCGCCAAGACGCTATCGGTGATTCTCCCAGAGACGGCTGCCGGGCCGCAGCTATAATCTGGAGCGTGCGGTCTGCCCTGCGTACGGGGTGGCTGTACGAGGGAGGCATCCATGGCAGAACCCGGGCGGGGAATCGTCGCCGTCCTGCGCACAAGACCAGAATCCGTTCTGGACGACTACGGTCGCTTGTTCGAGCTGGCGGGCGCGGCTGACTCCCTGCAGCCCAGCGCCACGACGATCCTCAAGGACAACATCTCCTGGCATTTCCCCTTTCCGGCGGCGAACACGACCCCGTGGCAGCTTGAGGGCACGGTTCTCGCCCTGCGCGCTCTGGGGTACGGCGACCTCGTGTGCGTCCAGAACAAGACCGTGGTGACTGACGCCTTCAAAGGCGAGGACCTGAACGGCTACGTCCCGATCTTTCAGCGCCATGACATCCCCGTTCTCTACAACTTCAAGGACGAGGACATGCGGTGGATCCACTATGAGCCAAAGCGCCGCATGCTGGTCCTCGACCGCATCTTCCCCGAGGGCATCCAGATCCCCGACTATTTCGCCGGCAAGAACATCGTTCACCTGCCCACGGTGAAGTGTCACATCTACACCACCACGACCGGCGCCATGAAGAACGCCTTCGGCGGACTCTTGAATACGAGGCGCCACTATACCCACAGTTGGATCCACGAGACGCTGGTCGATCTCCTAGCGATCCAGCAGGAGATCCATCCGGGCATTTTCGCCGTCATGGACGGGACGACCGCAGGCAATGGACCCGGCCCCCGCACCATGTTCCCCGAGGTCAAGAACGTCATCCTCGGCTCCGCCGACCAGGTGGCCATCGACGCCGTCGCGGCCCGCATGATGGGCCACGATCCGATGTCGCTGCCGTACATTCGGCTGGCCCACGAAGCCGGCCTGGGCATCGGCGATCCGGCGCAGATCCGCATCGTGGGCGACGAGGACGCCGCGGCCGAGCGCTGGGGTTTCAAAGTTGGCGACAATGGCGCCAGCCGGGTGGGCGACGTGATCTGGTTCGGGCCGCTGAAGCGCGTTCAGAACATCTTCATGCGCACGCCGCTCGTCAACGTCTTCGTCCTTGGCTCGGAGGCATATCACGATTACTACCGGTGGCCCGTTCGCGACCGTCGCGTCTTCGAAGACTGGGCCGCCACCACCCCCTGGGGCAAGCTCTTCCTGGAGTATCGGCGACAGGGCGCGCTGGCCCCTTCCTCGCGCCCAGCCGTCTCCACTGGCGACCGCACCTGACCCGCGGCCCCCTCGGGCGCGAAGAGGGACGACCGGATGGCTCTGCGCACCGGCGCGGAATTTCTGAAAAGCCTCTGCGACGACCGCGAGGTCTGGCTTGAGGGAACGCGCGTCGACGTTTTGACGCATCCGTCGCTCGCGCCGTGCGTGCGCGCCATCGCCGACGTCTACGATCTGCAGTGCGACCCGCGCTATCGCGATGCGCTCACGATGCCGTCCCCAACGACTGGCGAGCCCGTGAGCCTCGCCTACCGCCTCCCCCGATCGACGGATGACCTCGTTCAGCGGCGGAACATGATCGAGCTGCTCGCCCGGCGTAGTGGCGGCGCCATGGGGCGTCTACCGGAGTACATGGCAACGATCCTGATGGGCTTGTACAACGCCAGCGACATCCTCGGCGGCGTCGACCCGGCGTATGCGCGGCGCGTGGCTGAGTACTTCGAGTACTGCCGCGAGCAAGACCTTTGCCTGACGCACGCCTTTGGGGACCCGCCCCGCAGCCGCGGCCATCCGTCCGAGGACTTCGAGCCGCTTCACGTGGTGGAGCGGCGAGCGACGGGAATCGTGATCCGCGGCGTCAAGGCCGTCGCGACGCTCGCTCCTTTCGCGAATGAGTACGTGGGCATGACCGCGCCGCGCCCTGACCTCCGACCTGAGGAAGTGCTGTACTTCGGGATCCCTGTCGCCACGCCCGGCCTGCGGATCGTCTGCCGCGAGCCCTTCACCAACCCCGATAAGGGCGACCACCCGCTGAGCGCCGCCTTCGACGAGATGGACGCCTGGATCGTGTTCGACGACGTGTTCGTGCCGGAGGATCGCGTCTTCTTCCTCGATCGCCCCGATCTAAACACCCAGATCTTCGCCGCGGTACCGTCCGCCTGGGCCTACTACCACATCTTGATCCGACAGGCCGTGAAGGCAGAGGTGCTCGCCGGCATCTGCGTGGGCATGGGCGAATACCTGGGGACCTCCAAGGAACCGTTCATGCAGAACGCGGTCGCCGAGCTACTGGGCTACTTGGAGACACTGCGGGCCTTTATTTTCGCGGCCGAGCGCCAGCCCCAGTTCTCGGCCCTGGGCCTCGCGGTCCCGCTCCCGACCTACACGATCCTTGGGCGCATCTACGCGATGGAGAACCACCCGCGGATGTTGCAGCTTCTTCGGGAGGTGTGCGGTCCTGGCCTGCTCATGTCGCCCTCTGCCGCGGACATCGCCAGCCCGGAGATCGGGCCCGCCGTTCATCGGTATCTTGTTGGGAAGGACGATCGCGCGCCGGAGAGGTTTCGCCTGTTGAAGCTCGCATGGGACCTCACGGGGGATTCGTTCGGCGGGCGCCAGCAGCTCTTTGAGATGTACAACGCGGGCTCGCTGGCGCTCAACCACGCACGATTCACGTCGAGTTACGACACCGCGCCGCTCGTCCACCTGGCCAAGGAGCTGGCAGGCATTTCCGCGCCCGACCGACTCTCATCGTGACGGACTCAGCAAGCCTGAATTGAACGGGCAGAGCCGGATGAGAATCGTGGACGCAACGGGGCCTTGCTGCTCCGATAAATTCTCGCGAGAGGAACGCTGATGCAGACCAAGCCGCGCCCGCCGGTCATCGCCATCGAGGAGCACTACTGGGACCCGGACATCGCCGCCACCTTCGGCGAGCTGGATGCGATGCGTGGCGCGAAGAGCGTGCGCGAGCGCATCTACGAGATGGGCGGAATTCGGCTCAAGGAGATGGACGAAGCCGGGATCGACGTCCAGGTCCTCTCCCACGGTGCGCCCGCGACTCAGCGGCTCGACGCGGACACGGCTGTCCGCCTCGCCCACCTGGCCAACGATCGCTTGTACGAGACCATCCAGGAGCACCCGGACCGGTTCGCGGCGTTTGCCACGTTGCCCACGCCGGATCCGAAAGCGGCCGCCGACGAGCTCGAGCGAACGACGAGCAAGCTCGGCTTCAAGGGCGCGATGGTGCACGGAGCGACCAACGGCGTGTTTTTCGACGATCCCCGGTTCTGGCCCATCTATGAGCGGGCGGAGGCCCTCGACGTTCCGCTCTACGTCCACCCGGCCACGCCGCACGAGGCCGTCATCGACGCCTACTATCGCGACTACATCGACCGCTTCCCGGGGCTCCTCACCGCCGCTTGGGGGTTCACGGTCGAGACGGCGACGCAGGCGATCCGGATCGTGCTGAGCGGCGTCCTCGAGAAGTACCCAGGGGTGAAGATCATCCTCGGCCACCTGGGCGAGTCGATCCCCTTCTCGCTCTGGCGCATCAACCAGGCGCTGTCGCGCGAGGGGAACAGCTCGATTGCCTTCCGCGATCTATTTTGTGAGCACTTCTACATCACGACGAGCGGCAACTTCTCCACGCCTGCGCTCCTCTGCTGCATGATGGAGATGGGCGTGGACCGCATTCTCTTCAGCGTCGACTGGCCATTTGTCGCCAACGGACCGGCAACGAAATGGGTCGAAGAGCTTCAGATCTCGGCCGAAGATAAGGCCAAGATCCTCCACGGCAATGCCAAGAAGCTCTTGAAGATGTAGTGCGCTACTTGGTGCTCCCGATCTTGAACATGCCGGTCTTGCAGACCCCGCACACGCCCTTCGACGCGGGTCGCCCGTTCTTCAACACAACCTGCTGGACGTCGTTCATGGTTCGCTTCTGGCGGCACTTCACACAGTAGGCTTCCACCGGACTCCTCCCGATTACGTTGGTCGGACCACCCGGCTGGCCAGGTGACCGTGAATAACGCCCGGCATCGTACCGTACGCTGCGCGTGAATCGCTGGGCAAGCGGCTCACAGGTACGTCACAGAGCTTCCCGCGGGTCCTTGCTACAGCGGGGTTTGGGTCGCGGAACGCGCCGGCATCCCGCCGCTACCTGATCGCGGCGCCCTCCGGGCGCAGCGCGCCCGAGGGTAGCGCCACGTTGACGCCGCCCGATGGCGTGCCGGACGTGATGTCGAACGACGAGACGTTGTCGCTGGAGAAGTTCGTCACGTACAGGCGCGTGCCCGCACGATTCACCACGAGCGATTGCGGCTCCGTCGCGCCGCTAGGCAGAGCGACGTTCGCGCCGCCGGTCGGCGTCCCGCTCGTGATGTCGAACATCGTCAAGTTGTTGGACGAGTTCGCGACAAAG
This sequence comes from Chloroflexota bacterium, assembly GCA_035652535.1. Lineage (NCBI taxonomy): Bacteria > Bacillati > Chloroflexota > Chloroflexota bacterium. The sequence continues at coordinate 12,368 of DASRDP010000134.1, read as the reverse complement.
AGTCGGGTGCCCGAGGGGTTCACCGCGAGGCTCACGGGTCCGGACGCTCCGCTCGGGAGCGCGACGTTGGCACCGCTCGACGGCGTTCCAGAGCTCACGTCGAAGACTGAGATGTTGCTGGTGGTGGAGTTGCCCGTATACAGCCGCGTGCCGCTGGGGTTGACCGCGACGCTGCCCGGATTGGACGCTCCGCCCGGGAGCGGAACCACGGCGCCGGGGACCGGTGTGCCCGACGATATGTCGAACACGGCCACGGCGTCCGGGAACCCGCTCGTGACGTATAAACGGCTTCCGTCCGGATGCACGGCCATCCGCTCAGGTCCGTCTGCTCCCGACGGTACGGATACGGCGACCGGGCTGGCCGGGAGACCGCCGGACACGTCGTACGCGACGACGTGGCCACCGGAACCGTCGGGGACCGTGAGCGCGAACAGGCGGGTCCCAGCCGGATTGATGGCCAGGTCGACGATTGCCTCGCCGATAGAAGGAATCGCGACGTTCACCGCTCCAGATGGGGTGCCGCTGCTGATATCCCAGGTGGTGATGGAATTCGACCCGCCATTCGCGACGTAGAGCCGGGTTCCCGCGCCATTGGTTACCAGCGCAAACGGACCGTCGGATGCGAGCGGTAGGTCGAAGGTCGTGCGTAGGAAGATATCGCGCGGAGTCGCGTCGTACCGCGTCAGATTCACCGAGTCCTCGAACAGTACGTAGACGCTATTCCCGACCGACAGGAGATCGGATGGGAACAGCGTGTTCAGCGAGTATGAGAGGTTGGCCCCGCCGGTCGGCGTGCCACCGGTGATGTCGAAGACGGCGACGGAGTCCGGCGAATCGCTCGCCACGAACAGCCTCGTGCCGGCCGGGTTGACGTCCACCGCGATGGCGAATCCGCCCGTCGTCGGCGTGGAGACGTTCACACCGCCGCTGGGGGTTCCCGACGTGATGTCAAACGAGGTCACGAAGTGCCCGCTGACACCGTACAGATGGGTGCCGGCGGGATCGACGACAAGGTCCTGGCTTTCACCAGCGCCGCTTGGCATGGATACGTTGACGCCGCTCGCCGGTGTGCCGCCGCTGATGTCGAAGGTCGTGATCGTCGGCTGGTCGATCACAATGTCCGACACGAAGAGTCGGGTGCCTGCGGGGTTCACCGCGAGAGCCGTAGGCAGCGTGGCGCTCGGGAGCGCGACGTTTGCGCCGCTAGCGGGGGTGCCGCTCGAGATGTTGAACACGGACACGTTCGCGCTCGATTCATTCGCGGTGTATAGGCGCGTCCCGGCAGGGTTGGCCGCCAGGGCAACGGGTCTGCTGGCGCCGCTCGGCATTCCCACGGTCGTTGGGCTCGACGGTGTCCCACTGCTGATGTCAAACGCCACCACCTGGTTGCCGATCGAATCGGCAACGTACAAGCGCGGACCTGCCGGCGTCGAAACGGTGAGCAGCGCAGACGCTTGATTTGGCAGCGCGATCACGGGCCCCGCGACGGGCGTCGCCCCGCTGATGTCCATCACCAGGAGCCGGGCTCGACTGTCGGCGATGTACATGCGGGTCTTGGCGGGATTGACCGCGAGGTGAGTCGGGAAATTGAGCCCGGCTGGCGGGGTCACGTTGAAGCCGCCGCTCGGGGTGCCCGTGCTCGTATCGAACACCGACTCATTGCCGCTGACGACGTTCGCGGTGAAGAGGCGCGCCAGTGGGCTCACCGTCTGCGTGGCCGTCGGCGTGAACGTCGCGGTCACCGTGGGCGAAGGGGTGATGGTCGGCGACCTGGTGATCGTTGGAGTCGGCGTCGCGGTTCCTGTCGGCGTGGCCGAAGCGCTTACGGACGGCGAGGGCGTCGCGGTAAAGGTCGACAGGGGTGTATCAGTTGGGGCGACCGTAGGCGGCGGCGTAATCGTACCGGTCGGCGTGATGGTCGGGGTTGGCGTCACCGTTGGAGTCCCGGTTGGAGAGGGCGTCGGGCTCACGGTGAAGGCCGGGGACGGGGCGACCGTCGCAGTTATCGTCGGGGTGGGCGTGGTAGGCGGAGTCTGAGTGATCGTGGCTGTCGGAGTCGGGAAAATGGGGGTCACCGTCGCGTCCAACACCCCGACGAATCCGTGCCAGGGAATCATGACGATGGGCGTGGGACTGCCCCCGCCAGCGGCGAACCGCACGGACTCGGTCGCGGTCGGCCGTTGGGTCGGCGAAGGCGGCGGCAATGGCCCGGTGAAGGATGGCCCGGCCACTCGCGACGGCGTTCCCGTCGCGCGCGGCCCCAACGTGGGCTCCGCGCTCGGCGTTGGCGTCGCGGTTGGCTCGACGGGTTCGCTCGTGGTGGGCGTTGGGCGGACGACAGTCGGTGTCGGCGTCGGGCTCGCGGTTCCCGTCGGCCCATCGGTCGCGCTGGGCGCTGCCGTCGGCGACGCGCTCGCGGCATCGGGCGTCGCTGTGTCGGTAGCGCTCGCGGCGCCACGCGTCGGCGAAGCCAGGCCGGGCTCGGGCGTGGTTCCCGCGAGCGGCTCCGTCGATGCGGCGGTCGGCGACTCCGTAGCGCTCGCGAGTGCGGTAGCGCGGAGGGCGGCGGTGGCCGTCACCTGGGAAGGGGAAGCACTGACTCGTGGCTGCGTCGCGGTGTCGGCCGCAGCGATGGCGACGCCGGACGGCGTGGCGGTCCCCCGGGCGATCGCGGTCGATGGGGTTGTCGTCCCGCCGCGACGCGAGCTCTGGCTGAACACCATAAAGCTGCCCTCGGGCGCGCCGCCAGTAATGCTACCCGGTCGGCGGAAGTTGAGGATTTGCCCGCCGCTGAACTCGAAACCGGTCCGCAGATGCTGCCCGCCACCCAGCACCCCGCTCAGCTCTTCCGCGTCCAGGGCGCGCGCGAGGCCTGCCGCGCGGACGGCAACGGGCTGCCCGCTGATGAGTCCGCTGACGCTCAAGGAGTACGGCCCGCCATTCGCGTCCGCGCTCAAGACCAGCTCGTACGCCGACACCGGATCGGGCACCGTGATGGTCTGGACACCGGCGTCGTTTGTGTACACGGCGCCCGGAATCTGCGACCCGTAGATGTCGACGTCGGGCTGGAAGCCCTCGCTCCGGTTCAGGTTGTCGGTGATGAAGGGATGGACCGGGCCTTGGACCTGGATCTGAAGGCCAAGGGGCGCGGGGGGAATGGGTTCAGGCGGACCGGGCGGGCCGCCCGGCCGGACCCGGGTCCGGAACCCAGCCGTCACTTCGACGACCACGCCATTCGCTTCAACGGTCACCGTGCCCTCGTACACCTCAACAATGGTGTCGCCACTGGGGTCGATGAACACCTTGTATTCGGTGCCTCGTACGAAGGCGACGGCGGAAGCTGTGTTCGTCTCAAATCGGCTATTTGCGTCGACCAGGCGCTCCACCCGGTTCCAGGTCTGCCCCGCCTCCTGGTGGAATGCGATGTCGGGCCCGCCGCTGGACAGCTTCTCGAGCCGCTGCACAGTGATAAAAGTGCCAGGCTCCAGCTCGGTGGTCGAGCCGTCAAAGAACGTGATGACCGCGTAGCCGTCGGAGCCAGTGCGAACCTGGTCGCCCAAACGCAGGGGAACGCTGGCTCGCAGGGCGACGGGCGCGCGGCTGCCATCCGCACGAATCAGCTCCACCTGCCCGCGCAGCGCGGTCAGGGTTGACTCGTCGACGAGGGCGAACGCGGTGCTCGATCGGGAAAATCGCGAGATGGAAACGACGAGGCCGCCGGCGAGAAGCACGACGACAACGGGGATCGCGATGAGCAACCGCGTACGAGACGCCACCCACCAACCTCCGGACCACTTGGTGCCTGCCGTAGACCGAGCCACGAGCCCCCGGCCACGGGCCGGTTGGGTGAACCCAGCGGGACGTGCGATATCGCGCTGACACGACCCGCTCAAATGGTGCGCGGAGATTACCGTTTCGTTACGGGTGGCGTCAACAATGGCGAATCGAAACGTTGTTGACCGCAAAATACCGCGGACAAGCCTCTATAGCGCGCGGGCCCGGCGGGCCTCCTCGGCAGCGATGGCGTAGTGCATGTCCCAGAGGCTGAGGGGATTGAGGTCGTCCAATGGCACGTAGCCCTCGTTCAGCAGCTCGAACTCCACCTGCAGGGCTTCGGGCGTGGGGATCGCGCTCGGGCCGATGGAGTCTCGGATCCGCGCGTACTGGGTTCGGAGATCCGCCTCGCCCGCGATCTTGGTCCGCATGAGGCGCGCGGGCTCCCCGCGCATGATCTCCAATGCGGCTTCGGCGTCGCCGCGGATCAGATCGATCGCGCGATACACGGCGCGCACCAGCCGGTGGAGCGCGTCGTCATGGGCCGCGGCGAATGAGGCCAGGACCGCGAAAACGATCTGGCCGACCTCGGGGAGGGGCGGTACGTGCAGCTGGTGGAGGCCGGCGGCCAACGCCGCGTCTTCGTAGAGCGGCGTCGCGATAACCGCGTGCGCGTCACCGGATGCGACCTTCCGCCACTGCTGCCAGCGCCCGACCTCGGCGTCTTCGACGTAGAGCAGCCGGTTGTCCCGATCGAGGCCCAGACGACGCATCCAATAGGTTCCGCTGATCCGCGACTGGGGGGTCGCTCGAATCGCGATGGTCTTCCCCCGCAAGTCCGTCACGGCGCCAATGTCCGGGGCGACAAGCAGCTTGCTCTCGGGACGCTGACAGGCGGCGAGGCAGCGGACGTCATGGCCCTTCAACCGAGCGGGATAAAGGAAGCGGGAGTGTTCGCAGATGACGTCCAGCTCGCCCCGGAGGAAGCGCTCCTCGAACGTCTCCATCCCCACGATCTGATCGACCGTGACGTTCAGGCTCTCGTGGCGGGCGGCCATCTCCCGGACCGTGTAGAGAAAGGGCGTGCGATCCGGATCCAGGTAGTAGAGATGTATGCCGCCAGGCGTCGCACGTGCTTTGCTGGGGAAGAGATCCATTCCGGAGATGGGTCCCTTCCCCAGCATCTCTGTCAGAACCCCATGAACGGAGCGCCGGGCTGCAATGGGTTCATTGGCGGAGGCCCGCTGAACGGCGGCATCTGGCCATATCCATATCCGCCGCCGCACTGCCCGGCGTTGACCCCGAAACAGGAGCCGTAGCCCTGCCCGGACGTCTGCCAGTTGTTGAGATACGTGCCGCCGTAAGGCGTGAACGCATACGGCCCGGGTGCGTAGGGGCCCGGATAGGGACCGCTGTAGGGCCCGGCGTTCTGGCCCTGGTTCGGCGCGGCGGCGGAACCGCCGGTCTGGCCGCTGGAACCCGCGTTTGTTTGCCCACCGGCGCCAGCTCCCTGCTGATTGGGCGCGGGCGCGTTCCCGACGTTCTGGGGTTGCCCGCTGTTGGGTGCGTTCGGCCCGATTATGCTCACCGTCACGTATTGCCAACCGTTTGCCTTCGTGTGGGCGTACACGTACAGCGTGTGCATGCCCGAGCTGAGGGACGACGGAATCCAAACGTAATCGAAACCGCTATTCGTGTAAGAGGTCGAACCGAGGGCCACGGCGACGTCTGGACGTGCATGACCATAGTGGGCTGGTCCCACGAAGGTCCCGCCACCGTCCATGGGGCCGTCCAGGTAGACCTGCACGAGGTCGACGCCCGTATCCGGTCCCTCCGTATCGATCGCCCAACCCCCGATGTCGACGTGGGCCCCGATGGCGACCTGCGACGCGTCCAATGGGCTGTCGAGGGAGATCTGGGTTGTCGCGCTGGTGATCCCCTGGCCTGCGCTGGGGGTCCCGGTGTAGACCACCCCTTGCGCCGCAGCCTGGGCTGCCGATTGGGCCAGCGCGGGACCGGCCGGCGCCATGGCGGCCAGCGCCGCGAGCGCGCCAGCCACGAATCGCATTGCGGTACTAGGACTCTGGATGAGCAACGGGAACCTCCTCAGCGTAAAACGCTCCCAGCAGTATCCCACGTCGCCATCAATACGGCCAGCGCCGTGAAAGGCTCGAATCCTTCCTGCGATACTGGTCGCATCGCGGAATCTTCGGATCTAAAAGCTTCGAGGCGGGGGTACCCTATGCGCCTGGAGAATCAGGTGGTGATCGTTACCGGCGGCGGACTCGGGATCGGCCGCGCCTATGCGGAGCGCCTCGGCCAGGAGGGCGCACGCGTCGCGGTGGTGGACATCGACGCGGGCGCCGCGGAGGAGGTGGCCGACGGGCTCCGCCGGGCCGAAGCCGACGCGATCGCCGTTCGCACCGACGTCACGGACGCGCGCGCGACCGAGGAGATGGCGACCGCGGTGCTCGAGCGCTGGGGCCGCATCGACGCGCTCGTCAACAATGCCGGCATGTACCAGCGACCGGCCGTCACGCGCGGGCCATTCGAGGAGATCCCCATCGACGAGTGGGATCGCGTCATGGCCGTGAATCTGCGCGGCGTCTTCCTCTGCGCGCGGGCCGTCGTGCCGTCGATGAAGCGGCAGCGGCGCGGCAAGATCGTCAACATCAGCTCCAGCACGGTCTTCTCCGGAACACCGCGCTTCGCCCACTACGTCACCTCGAAGGCGGGCGTGATTGGGCTCACGCGTGTGCTGGCGAAGGAGCTGGGGGAGTGGAACATTACCGTGAACGCGATCGCGCCCGGCCTGACCGAGAGCATGGACCTTCATGACGACGCGTTGATCCAGTACCACGAGAATCGCGCGCAGAGCAGGGCCATCAAGCGCTTGGAGCAGCCGTCGGACCTCGTGGGGGCGGTCGCGTTTCTCTGCTCGCCGGACAGCGATTTCATCACGGGTCAGACGCTCGTCGTCGACGGCGGATCGTCGTTGAATTGAATCAGTGCCCGGTCCGGCCCGCCAAATCCGCGGATTCAGATGTGGTCATCAGACTTCGTCGCGGTATCGGAGAACTCACGGGCGAAAGACGGCGAACACCTTGTCGGAGTTGGTGATCCACGACTCCTGAAAGACAGAGTAATCCGGCTTGCGCCCCAGCTCCGCCATGGCGCCGGCCAGGCAGTACCAGTTCAGCAACTCCTGGTGGCCGCGGTCTTCCGCCTCGTCGATAGTGGTATTCCGCCAGAGGTCCCAGTCCCCAGCGACAAACGCCTCGTAGAGCCGCTTGTCGGACTCGACGTCGGGATACATGCCGGCGTGTTTCGGCACGAGAAACGAGTGAGACCAGCTCGAAGAGGCGATGAGCGCCACACGCCACGGACTCCGAGCCGCTGCGCGCGCCACCGAGGCGCCGAGCTGGAAGCAGCGCCACGGCTGCGGACCGGGCGGGTCCTCGTCGCCCTCCGCCGCCTTCGCCTCGGTCGGAGTCAGCGGACGACCGTGATGGGCGATGAGGGCGCGGCCGTAGCTGTTGACGGTGATGGGCACCACCGGATACGCGAAGCCGCGGCGATCCCAGTCCAGATAGAGGATCGAGTTCGCGATGGCGTGCCCGAATGCGCGCGCGTGGAGGGGCTTGTAGGCATAGGCGATGTCGAATCCATCGCGCAGAAGCGACGTCGCGAGATACTTGCCTCCATCTCGATGGCCCGAAACCGCGAACGTCGCATCCGCGGGCTCGTCCCAGGAGTTGGCGCCGCGCACCCGCTCGGAATGCCACGGCTGCAGCTCCACCGTGTCGTAAGCGAGGACCGAAAATGCCGGGACGCAGTCTTCTCGAAAGTTTTCGTACTGGTCGTCGCCCCAAATCACGACAAAATCGGGGTGGAACGCGTCTAGCTCCTCGCGCGCCTTGCGAAACTCCTCGATCATGGCCTGGCGATGCGCATCGGAATGGGCGCGACCCTCGTCGTCGGACCATTGGCGGCGCATCGGCTCGGGCCAGTTCTCCACGGACCGGAGACGATCGGGAAGGGCCGGATCGCCCAGCATGAGGTTGATTCGGCCGGCAAGATTGCCCTTGAAGGCGAGGCCGGGATAGTGCGTGATGCCGAGGCCCAAGATCTGTCCCATGGCCGTGACTCCTCTCGAATCTTGGGCCCAGCATAATGCTGGCCGTGGAGATCGGTCAATATCGGGGCGGGCTGCCCCCCGGCCCTACCGGACGGGACGGGCAATGGAAATCGTGAATCCCAGCGACGACCTCAACCGGCCCGCGCCTCAGCCCACCCGGGCCCACGTGTTGACGTCGACTTTCCAACCTTTCTTGCCGGACAGGTCCAGATAGTTGCCCTCTGGGTCGCGGACCCCATATTCCACCTGTCGCTCGGGGGGCCGCACGTCCTCCGGCATGCCCGGCGTCGCGGCGTGAATCCGGCTGTAGAGCTCGTGCGGATCGCGCACCAGCACCCCGAAGTGGTTGAAGCCCAGGGGGTTCCGTCCGACCGAAGTTGGGCTGTCCACCGATCGGTCGAGGTGGGCGAGGTTGACAAATCCGTCACCGGTGAACGGGTTGGGGCTGCGCTGGAAGCCTGGCGGGATCTCACCCTTGGTCATGAGCAGATGCTCGAAGACCTCCGCATCGGTGCGCGTTGCGTCGCGCATGCCCATGACCTGAGTGTAGAACGCGAACTTCCGCGCCGTGTCGCGATTGAAGGTGGCAAGATGGCGGATTCCAGGCAGGCGCGGTTCGCCGGCGACGCCGAACCCCCTTTCGGAAAGGTCGACGATGATACCCTCGGGATCTCGCAGTCGATAGGCGGCATAGGGGTCCTCGGGTGGCCGTTTCTCGATGCGAATCGATGGATCGAAGTCCTCAAGGTTGCGTTCGATCTCCAGGATATCGTCGACCTGAAACCCAAAATGGTGCAGGCCGGGTTGCTGTGTCTCTTCGCCTGGCGCGGCACCCGCCTTGAGGAGCCCCACGGAGAAGTGGCCGTCGGTGATGTAGATGGAGCCGGCTGCCGTGCGGTCGTATTCCTCGAAGCCGAGCCAGCGCGCGTACCACTCCCGCATGCGCGCCGGGTCCTCACACATGATGGCGAGGTAATTGAGCTGCGTCATGGGAGCCCCCTTTCCACCTTTTGCGCCATTCTAGCGCGCACAGTCGGCTCGTGCGCGCGTCGTCCCTCAAGTCCCAAATTCCCGTAGCGCGATCGTCCGCCGGCTCCCCCGCTCACTGCGCGTGCTTGATTTCCGCACGCGCCTTGCATACGCTGGCGCCGGTGAGCACTGCGTCGAAATTCGCATTGAACGCTGGCAGGCCCCAGCGACTCGCTCGAAGGGACTGGCGATGACGGCGACGAGTCACCCAGTCGACACCTCAAGAAGGACCCGAGCTATAAGTCCGCGATCCATCATCCGGCTGCTTTCATGCGCGGGCGCGGCAACGATGCTGCTCGCCGCGTGCGGGACTGGCGAATCGAGCCGCGGCTCCGAATCCGGGTCGCGGCCGCACGCGCTCAAGACGCTCACCATCGGGCTCCAGAGGGGCTTGCCCCAGTTCGGACGGTTCACCGGCCTCTCCACCGCCACGTCCGCCACCAACGTGACCCCCATCGTCCAGGATCAGCTCACCTACCAGGACTACGAGCGCGTGCACCATCCCCTGATGGCCGTCGCGATCCCGTCTATCGAGGACGGGACGTGGCGCGTCGCCGACGACGGAACCATGGAGACGACCTGGCGCCTGAAGCCCAACATCCTTTGGCACGACGGGTCGCCGGTCAGCACCGACGACCTCGCCTTCTCATTCACCGTCTCCAAAGACAAGGACCTCGTTACGACTCGCAACACGACGGGCCTGGCGCTGATGCGCGAGGTGACGACTCCCGACCCGAGCACCATCGTCGTCTCCTGGTCGGGCCTGTTCGTCGACGCCGCCATCACGAATCTGGGCGAGGTCCTGCCGCGCCACATCCTCGGCGAGGCCTACGAACAGCACGATCCGGTCGCCTTCGTCAACAATCCCTACTTCACGACCCAGTACATCGGGACGGGACCGTACCGGCTGGTGAGCTGGGAGCCCGGCGCCGACATGGAGATGGAGCGCTTCGACGGGTACTATCTCGGTCGGCCGCCTTTCGACAAGGTCTTCGTGAAGGTCATCGGAGACGCGAACGCGCTGGTTTCGGCGATCCTCGCCGGAAACGTCGACATCGTCCTGCCGCCGGGCGTCCAGCTCGACGCGGCAGCCGACGTGAAGCGGCGCTGGGAGGGCACCGGCAACGAGGTCCGCGCCGACGTCGCCACGCGGATCATCCAGCTCGAGGTGCAGTACCGCCCAGAGATCGCGCGGCCCGCCCATGGCCTGCGGGAGCTGCAGGTCCGCAAGGCGCTGTACCAGTCCGTCGACCGCGTCGCCCTCGCGGATCTGATGAGCGGCGGTTTCGGGCCTCTCGCTGATAGTTGGTACGACCCATCCGACCCGATCCGCGCCGAACTCGCGCCGTACATTCCCACGTACAAGCTCGATCGGTCCGCCGCCCCGGGGCTGCTGGAGACCGTCGGCTGGCGACCAGGGCCGGACGGCGTCCTCGTGAACGACCAGTCGGGCGAGCCCTTTAACGTCGAGATCTGGGCCAACGTACCGGCCGGCTGGGACAAACTGGCGAACGTCGTCGCTTCCGACTGGAAGGCAATCGGCGTCCGGACATCGGTGGACCCCATCCCGGCCGCGCTCGCGGGGAATCGCGAGTACGAGTCGGGCTATCCCGGACTCTTCGTCACGAACATCAATCGCGAGCAGTTCCTCGTGAACCGCCTGGATTCCCGGGCGAAGACCGGACCCGAGAACCACTACACTGCGCCCAACAGGGGTGGATACGAGAATCCGAAGGTCGACGCCCTCTACGATCAGCTCACGTCGACCATCGACCCGAAGGCGCGTATCCCGATCCAGCAGCAGCTCGTTCAAGAGGTTATGGAGAACCTCGTGCTCATGCCCTTCTACTGGGAGACGAACCCCGTCCTCAAGCTGAAGGGAATCAAGGACCACCGCGGCAATGGCCAGTGGACGTGGCTCTTTTTCGATTTTGACAGGGAGTGAGACAGATCGTGGTGAAGAAGCTCGAGCTCAGCATCATTTGTGGTACCAACGAGCGTGTGGCGCCGCTTCTGAACGGTGAGGTCGAGGTCCAAGGCGTCGAGTTGATCCACACGAAGTCGGACGCCTCGGAGACGTTCTGGCGTCAGCTTAATTTCCAGGAGTTCGAGATCTCCGAGATGTCGATGTCCTCGTATCTGATCGCAAAGGATCAAGGCGCGGACATGGTGATGATCCCCGTGTATCCGACTCGGCGCTGGTTCCACACCGAGCTGATGATGCACGTCGACGCCAGCATTACGGAGCCGAGCGACATCGCCGGTAAGCGCATCGGCGTGCCCGAGTATCAGCAGACGTCATCCCTCTGGGTGCGCGGCGTGCTGGAGCACGACTTCGGCGTATCGCAATATAGCCTGGACTGGTACATGGAGCGCACGGAGGAGCTGAGCCACGGCCATGGGACCGGTTTTCAGCCGCCAAAGGGCATTAAATTCCACCGCGTCCCGCCGGAGAAGAGCCTGGCCACCATGCTCGTGAACCACGAGCTCGATGTCTCCATGGGCACGGGACGCGCCCGAGGGGAGGCGCGCAACTTCATCGACCGGTCGAGCCAGATTCGACCGCCCGCCGCCGCCTGGGAGAAGGTCAAGCCCGTCTTTCCGGATGTGCGAGAGGAGGCGATCCGCTTCTACCGAGCCCACGGCTTCTACCCCGCGAACCACGGCTACGTGATCCGCGGCGACATCAACGAGAAGTATCCGTGGGTCGCGCTCAACCTCTACAAGGCCTTCGTCGAGGCGAAGGAGCTCTACCAGCGGCGCCTGCCGCGAAGCATTCCATCGGGCCTGATCTTCGGGCAGTACTATCTGCAAGAGACCCGCAAGATCTTCGGCGACGACCCGTACCCGTACGGCGTCAAGGCGAACCGCGACTACATCCAGACCTGCATCGACTTCTCCTTTGAGCAGGGCTTCATCCGCACGAAGCCCTCCGTCGAGGCGCTGTACGCGCCCGCTGTGCGCGATTTCTAAAGGCAGCGGTGGGATCACCAAGTGGGCCAACGGAGCAGGCGGGCCTGCGCCGGGTGCAGCCCTTGAGCTTATACTCGGCGCGAAGCCGACGCGCGTCGACGTCTCGGAGGAGCAGGAGCGATGGTCCTTACGCGCGAGGAGAACGAAATCTTGACCCGGGTCGCGCCAGGGACGCCTGGGGGTGAGCTGCTTCGGCGGTACTGGCTTCCCATCGCCGCGGCGCAAGAGCTGACGGACGAGTCGCCCACCAGGTTCGTGCGCGTGCTGGGCGAGGATCTCGTCCTATTCAAGGACAAAGGCGGCCGCTACGGCCTGATCCAGGACCGCTGCGCTCACCGAGGAGCATCGCTGCTGTACGGCCGGGTGGAGGAGCGGGGTATCGCCTGCGCCTACCACGGCTGGCTTTACGACACGGCCGGGGTTTGCCTGGAGTGCCCCGCCGAGCCGCCCGGCT
>DASRDP010000133.1 GCA_035652535.1 Chloroflexota bacterium | reverse complement strand
GAGCTGATCTCCGTGCAACAAGGCACCTGGCGGGTGAATCCCGACGGCAGCATGGACACGATCTGGAAGCTGCGACCGAACATTCGGTGGCACGATGGCGAGCCCTTCACCTCCGCCGACATGTTGTTTACGCTGGCGGTTCGGCAGGATCCGGCCACGTCGCGGACCGTCAGCGGCCGGATCGATTTGGTGCAGTCGGCCAGCGCTCCCGATCCCCAGACCTTCGTGCTTCACTGGTCCGCTCCGTACGCCGATGCCAACCTGGCGGCGGACCTCGAGCCCTTACCGATGCACCTGCTTGAGGAAACGTTCCAGAATCACAAAGACACCTTCGCGAACAGCACCTTCCTCTCAGACCAGTTCGTCGGCCAGGGGCCGTACCGTCTCGTGGACTGGCAGAGAGGCAGCCAGATGGCCTTCACTCGGTTCGACGATTACTATCAGGGCCGCCCCCCGCTGGACCGCGTTGTGGTGCGGTTTCTCGGAGACGCCAACACGATGGTCGCCGGGATTCTTTCCGGGGCGGTCGACATGCTTCTCCCGGTCGGGGTCGATCTGGACGCCGCTGCCGAGGTGCAGCGACAGTGGACGGGCACGGGAAACCAGGTCCGCTACGATCTCACCGAGTCGTACCGCCAAATCGAGCTGCAGTTCCGGCCAGAATACGCTCGGCCAGCGGACGGGCTGATCAACCTGCCGGTGCGGACGGCGTTCTACCAGGCCATCGACCGCCAGAAGCTGGCCGAGCTGTTCGCCCACGGGCTGGCGCCCATCGCTGACAGCTTCGTGGCTCCGAACTCCGCCTTGCGGCCGGCGCTCGAGTCCGCGATCCCGCAGTACCCGTACGACCCGGCGCAGGCGAGCCGGATTCTGGCAAGTGGTGGGTGGACGCGCGGCGCCGACGGCACGCTGGTCAACGCTTGGAGCGGCGACCGGTTCGAGACGGAGCTACGCGCGAGCGACCTCAGCGAGCAGAAGCTGATGAGCGCTGTCGCCAGCCAGTGGCGGGACATCGGGGCGCAGGTCAATGAGGTCGTCATCCCCCCGACCCGCGCCCGCGACCGCGAGTACGGCTCAACCTACGCCGGCGGGCAGTTCAGCGCAGCGTCGCTGGACATCTTGCTCTCTGGGCGGGCTGCCACGAGCGAGATCCGTACGGCTGCAAACCACTGGACGGGCCGGAACCGCTCCGGCTACAGCAATCCGCGTCTCGACGAGCTGGTCAATCGCACGGCCGTGACCATCGATGCTGATGAGCGGACCGAAGTGCTCCGCCAGCTCGTGCAGGAGGAGCGGGGCGACCTCGTCGGCATGCCGCTGTACTGGACAGTGTCACCGGTCCTGCAGGTGAAAGGCGTAAAGAGCCACGGAACCGCTGGCCGCGTGACAACCTGGAATTTCTACGAGTTCGACAAGGAATAGCGGAGGCCGCTCAGGCGAGCAGTCCGAGCACCTTGGCCGGGTTGACCTCCGTCACCACGCGAACCTCATCCTCACTGAGTCCAAACGCGCGCATGTAGCCGCGCATGAGGCGCATGCATTCCACCGAGTTGGGGAAGAGAGGCTCGCCCGCGTCGCTGGAGAGCGTGCAGTGCTCCGGCCCAACGGACCGAATGGCGTCGTACATGCGGGCCGGATCAACGCCCAACAACGGCGACAGCTCGTCGTAGGTGAAGTTGAGCCAGATGCCGGCTCTGGCGAACCGCTGCATCTCCTCTGCCGTCAGGTCGACAAAGGGACTGAAGGGGTGGTCGACAAACGCACGGTCGAAGCCGATCCTCTCAACCTCTTCGGCCATCGCGTCCAGCTCTGGATGGCTTCCGTGGGCGAATGAGAACGGGACGCCGCGATCGGCCAAGAGATGAATGATGTCCCGCACTTCGGGGAGGAGGTTGCCGCGCTCGTCCACGACGCAGTAGCCGATCTTCTTCGCTTCTTCCTCGGGCATGGGCCCTTGGCTTCCGAGACCAACCTTCGTGAGGGTGTTGATGCTATTGAAGATGGGCATCCAGACGGCGTCCACGCCGTCATCGAGCTGTTGGCGCGTCGCTTCCAGGGAGATCGGCTGCGATCCCCGGGCCACGCCCCAGCCGACCCAGATCTTGGTCGGCTCGACGTTTTCTTCGTCGCACCAGCGCCGCAGCGCCTCGTTGAGCCGACGCTTGGTTTCCGCCGGCCGTTGGCCGCCCACGATGGTCTTGTAGAGGATGCCGCCCACCCCGTTCTTCGATGCATGCTTGGCCAGGTCTAGCGCGTCCTGCTGGCCTTCGTGGGCATGGCAGTGCAGGTCAATGGCGCCCGCGACGTTCGGCACAGCAGGGGGGTGCTGAACTTCTTCGCGATATGCCCGCCGCATGGCGTACGACTTCACGTAGCGCGCTTTCGTGGGATCCCAGGGCTCCGACGCTGGATTGGCTGTCACGGAACCTTCCTCCTGGCCTGACTCTGTCTCATCGAGCGTGAACAGCGACGCCAAACCTCAATCCCGAGCGCCGCGGCGTGCCGTGTTGACCAAGTCGTCGGTCAGCTCCCAGTGCTTCAGGGGCCGGCCTTCCGCCAGCGCCTTCATCTCGCGCCGGAAGATCGACCGTAGCAGCACGACGTACGCGTCGGAGCTCCCCAGGTGCTCGTGCTGGCGGTCGCGGATCACGCCCTGACCAACCTGTGTGACATCGTCCTGCAGATTGAACATGCTGATGCCGGGCGGTGGGTCTCGATCCAGGTCGAGCAACCGACGCTTCCCTGCCAGAATCTCGTCGGTGAGGACCGCGCGCGCCTCGTTATCTCCTCCGATGGCATGCTCGCGCGTCGCCCGCTTCTTCTCGGCCTCGTCCGCGCTCATCTGAAACAGCTCGACCTCGAAGCTGATGAGATGCCCATCGTCCACGGGCACTTTGAAGCGAAAGACCTCGGCTTTGCTGCCGTGCCGGGTGCTGCGGATGTTGGGCATGCCGTGCTGGACGATGAGGGTGTGCCCGGGATAGAAGCGATGCTGGGCGATCCCCCAGTTGCTCTCGACGCACTTCACCTCGTCGGCCAGGGTGTATTGGCCGCGCGGGAGATCCGGATCCCGGTGGGTGAACGGCACGTGCTCAGGATCGTTCTCCAGCTCGTTGAAGTAGTTGCACGCGCGCGGCGCGCGGGCCCACTCCAGCAGTCCCTCGCGCTCCATCCGAGGGTAGCGGGGGAGGGGCGGCGGCTCGCCCTCGCCAATGTAGACGAAGATGAGGCCCAGGTATTCCTCAACCGGGTAGCCCCTGATGCGGATGCGATGGGCGAAGGATGGTCGTTCAAGAGGCTGTTCGATACATTGGCCGGTGCCGTCGAATACCCAGCCGTGGTAGCGACAGCGAATGCAGTCCTCCTCGACGAAGCCGGTGGAAAGCTGGGTGCCCCGGTGTGCGCAACGGAAGTCCACCATGTGCGCGGTTCCGCTCTCGCCACGATACAAGGTGAAGTCTTCGTTCATCAGCCGAACCGGTACCGCCCAGCCTGGCTTGAGCTCCTGCGAGATATAGATGGGGTGCCAGAACGTGCGCAGGTAGCGGCCGGCCAGCGTGTCCGGTCCCGTGTGCTCGAAATCTTCGAAATCCGCCTCGGTGTACGTGCGCTGAGCGTGTCTGGCTGTTGTTGTCGCCACCTGTGTCTCCTTCTGAAAACCGCCTATTGCAGGTCCCACGTATGGACGAAGTAGGACGGTGGGTTGATGGGGTTTGCGGGCAGGGGACCCGTGATCCCTGCCCGTACGAGGTACGGGAATGGGTAGTTGTACAGCGGCATGTAGGCGACATCCTCGAGCAAGGCCCGGTTGGCCTCGGCCCAGGCGGCCATGCGGGCGTCTGGCTGGAGGGACTTGTCCACCCGCACGAGCAGCTCGTCGGCGGCCGGGTTGTTGTACCCGTGAACGTTGGTTCCGAACCATCGATTCTGGGCGCCCGCGATCATGGCGCTATTGAAGAGCGCCAGAAAGCCGGTCTGATTGTCCGGCAAGCCCCGGAATGATAGGCCGCTGAAGGTGGCGCCCGCCTGAAGGTCGGCGCCGGGCGCCACGTTGATTTCGAGGTCGACGCCACTGCGCTTCAGCTGTTGCTGCATCACCGCGAAGATGAGGCTGCCGTCGGTAGCTCCTGCCCCCGTTCGATACTGCAGCTGAAAGCGCTCGCCACCCTTGCTGAGCATGCCGTCGGCTCCTTTTTGCCAGCCAGCCTCGGCAAAGAGGGCAGCGGCCCGGGCCGGATCGTAGTCGTAGCGCGGCGCAGCCGCTTCCACCACGCGGCCCAGCGCGCTGTCCGGATAGGTCGTGCTGTTCGTCGGACGCGCAGCGCCCGCGGCGGCCGTCTCCGCAAGCTCGTCCCGATCCAGGGCGTACATCAAGGCCCGGCGGACGCCCACGTCGAGCAATTCCCGCGGGCTGGCATACTCCGGTCGGAACTGCGGCAGCACGTGGCGCGCGTTGTTGGCCTGCATGTCGACGGTTCCGCCGGTCGACTTCCACTCGTGCTGGAGCACTTTGGCGCCCTCGTAGTTGATCGCCCAGAACCCCACGTCTACCTGGCCCGACAAGACGCTGGTGAGCGCGGTGCTCGGATCCGGAATGATCGAGAAGATCACCTGGTCGATCTTGGGCCGACCCAGGAAATAGTCATGGAACGCTTCCAGGGAGATGGAGCGGCCGCGCTCCCACGCCGTCGGCCGAAAAGGCCCGCTGCCGACGAAGACCGCCGGATCGGTGAAGTAGGGGTTGTCGGCGAGGCCGACTCGTTCGGCGGCGTCCAGCACGTGGCGGGGCAGGACGTCCAGCTCCCGTACGCCGGCCACGCCGCCGAGGGAGCTCACGGTCCCCCAGGTGAACACGGCGGTCAGCGGGTCAGGCGTGGCCACTGAGTCGATATATCGGGCGACGCTCTGGGACGCGACGCCGGTCGTGAGGTCCTTGCCGATCTCCCAGGAAAAGCCCAGGTCGTCCGAGGTGAGCGCGGCGCCGTCCTGCCACTTGATGCCCGGCCGGAGCTTCCACGTCACCTCCATGCGTCCATCGTCGAGCACCTTCCAGGTGCCGTCGTCCAGTGATGGAAGGGCGGCCGCCAGCCAGGGCGCGGGCTGGTCCTGCGGGTCGTGGGTGGTTAGATAGGCGTTGGGGAACTCGCGGAAGTAGCGCGACGGTACTGCGGATACCCCGATGATCACGCTGCCGCCGAGCGCCGGCGGCTCCACGGGCAGCGCAATCGTCAGCGCCTTGGGGCCGCTGCGCTGGGCTGGCGCGGCAGGCGTCCCGGGCGCCTTGCTGGGTGATGAAGGAGCCGCACAGGCGGCGAACGCGAGGACCAGCACGCCGGCGACCACGTGGGAGACGACGCCGCGTCGCGAGCGCCCACCGCCCGTCGCGCACATGTTGGCGCGGGCGCGCGGAGCGTTCATTGACCGGTCAACTCGCGACGGCAGGCTGCCAGTCGCGGACGCCGCGGTAGTGCAGGCCCTTCGAGATGGGCGCCAGGCTCGTGATGATCGGCGTCCAGTGATCGCC
>DASRDP010000132.1 GCA_035652535.1 Chloroflexota bacterium | reverse complement strand
GCCTCGCGGTTGGCCTCGATGAAGATGCGCGTCGCCTGCGAGCTGGAAAGGCCGCTGCAGTTCGAGGTCCCCGAGCTGATGCCGAACGTCTGCGTGCCGAAGAAGCCGTTGGTGGTGGCGGCGAGGACCTGTACGAACCCTTGCTGGTCGCCGAACGCCATCGATCCCAGACCACACCCTGCGTCACCGTACCGCCCCTTCGTCCCGCGGATGGCGCTCTCGGTGCTCTTCTTGTCGTCAGCTGTGGCAGCCGTACCCAGCGCAACCACCGCGATCAGCGCGAACCAGGCTTTGCACATGTCGGTGTCTCCTCCGTCGAATGAGAGAGAGGGAGCGGAGAAGCGCCCCCCAGGCGCGTCACCATAGCAGCCTGGCGAGCGCTTGGCACCCAGCAGGCCTTCGCTGCACGCGCGGGACCTCCGCGCCTCGATTTCCCGCAACGCACGCGGCGACGCAGCTCGAACTCGATGCCCGCAAATGACGGACTTGTAACAGGCGACGGACTGCCATCTGTGGGCCGCCGACGCGCATCCACAGATTGCCGTAATGCGGGCTGCCTTCGTTGCCCTGATTTTCGCAATCGGATGTGGAGCATCGGGACGCTCCGCCGTCCCCACGGCAGATGATGCTGGTTCGGGCAGCAACGGCCCTGGTGATTCCGGCCTGCCGCCCGATTCCGGCGTGATTGCCGACGCGGGATCGACGTCAGATGCAGGCACCACGGACGCTGGTTCCGGCGCGGTTGCCGACGCGGGATCGACGTCCGACGCGGGGACGACGGACGCTGGCTCCGGGACGGATGGCGGCCCGACGTCCGATGGAGGGCCTGCGGCAGCGATCGAGTCAGTCCCCTGTCCGGCCGATCCGAAGGTTCTCTGGAGCCGCACCTTCACGGACGAGGTCGATTTCCGCGGCGTTGCCGGCGATGACGGAAGTCTCTACTGGATCGAATACGACCCGCCGCCCACCTTCCTCGATCCGGCCGCGCCAGCCTGGGTCGCATCCGCCGACGCGGACGGGCACGACCGCTTTCGGGTGAAGACGACCCTGACCTATCCCGTCGATGCGCACCTGATCGCGGCCGGCATGTTGGTCGTCGCCAAAGGCGCGATCGTCGCCGCCTTCGACGCGGCGAGCGGCGCCCCTTCGTGGTCGCTCGACTTGAGCCGTACCTACACGGACGGGTATGCGCAATCGCAGGGGATCGCGGACCTCGGCGAGGGAAAGATCGCGCTCGCGATGTACGACTACAACGTCGCGAGCGGGCTCTACGTCGTCGACGCGGCGAAGGGCGCGATCCTTTGGTCCACGGTCGGAAGCGCCGACACCGGATATCACGTCCAAGGGTCCGACGGGGCTGGCGACGCGCTCGCGACCGCGAACTACACCAGCTCGTATTCGCCGGAGCAGGGGTATCACAATGCCCAGGACGTTTTCGCGGTGGACAGCTCCGGCCACGAGCTGTGGCGTCACCACATCGTCGACGGTGGCGCCCTGCTCGCCTGGCCTGCCGGAGCGCCCTGGATCGTCGTGCCCGGCGGATCGTCCGCGACCGACTACGTGCAGGTGCCTGGGTCCTGGTTTGCCGCGGTGAGCGGCGGCGAGCTCGGGTTTGCCGTGCAATTCGGGGCCGCCGCTGCCTCGCCGAACGTCCTCGAAGTGGTCCGCGATGGCGTGGTCGTCGCTTCCGGCGCGATGCAGGGCACGAACCCGTACGACGGCACGGCGGTCTTCCCGTTCCTTGCCGGCGATCGCGGCGACCACGCTGTACTCGTGGCGCAGAGGTGGCCCAGCAATCCTGGCCTGTGCCACCCGGCGCGTGCCGCCGAGGCGGCCATCCACAGATTCGATTCGAGCTCGTCCTGGACCTGCCCGTTTTCGTTCGAGGGGGAGTCAGGGATCGTTGGAGCGGCGCTGCTCCCGGGGCGGATCGTGCTGGGCCGCCGCACGTTCCTGACCGACGCGTGCACGCACGAGGTACAACCAGTCACACTGGAAGCGTACGCGCTCCCCGGTGAGTCGCTCGCGCCGGTGGGCTGGGTGCAGCGAGGAGGAAGTCCCGGGATGGGACTCCGGCAGAGGCGCTGAGCGGCGTCAGGCGGCGGCGAAAACGCCCGTCTTCAAAGTGTGTGCAGATCGCCTTCGCGGCGTGAGGGCGCTCCTTGGGGAGGCCGCCGTCATCCGACAGTGGCCTCATCACGATTCGTGCCGGCGTACTGGAGCGGACCGGCTGGTGCAGGCCAAACCGCGAACGAAACCACACACCTCGACGCGAGCCGCCAAAGCCGAACGGCGCGAGTCCCGCTCGCCTGCGGCACCAGGTCGCCCTCCGTCAGTTTCGCTCCGCACCGCAAAATTGTAGTCTTTGGTCGGATGTCCTCCCCCCTCCTAGACGTCACCGCCCTCGTTTTGCGTTTCGGCGGCGTCACCGCCCTCTCCGACGTGAGCTTCTCCGTCGCCGAGGGCGCGCTCAGCGCGATCATCGGCCCGAACGGCGCGGGCAAGACCAGCCTGTTGAACTGCATCAGCGGCGTCTATCGCCCCCAGCGCGGCCGCATCGTCTTCGACGGCGCCGACGTGACCCGGATGGGGCCCGCCGCGCGCACCCGCCTCGGAGTCGCACGAACCTTCCAGAACATCGCGCTGTTCCGGGGCATGACGGTCCTCGACAACCTCCTCATCGGCCGGCACGTGCACCAGAAGACCGGCACGTTCACCGGCGGCGTGTACTGGGGCCGCGGGCAGAAGGAGGAGATCCGCGAGCGCGAGCGCGTCGAGGAGATCATCGACTTCCTCGAGATCCAGCCGTACCGCAAGCAGGTGGTGCACACCCTCGCCTACGGGCTGCAGAAGCGCGTCGAGCTCGGCCGCGCGCTCGCTCTCGATCCCCGCCTGCTCCTCCTCGACGAGCCGATGGCGGGAATGAACGCGGAGGAGAAGGAGGACATGGCCCGCTACATCCTCGAGATCAACGAGGAGCGGGGAACCACCGTGCTGATGATCGAGCACGACATGGGCGTGGTGATGGACCTCTCGCACCGCGTGGTGGTGCTCAACTTCGGCCAGAAGATCGCGGACGGCGCGCCGGAGGCGGTGCAGGGCAACACCGAAGTCCAGGCTGCGTACCTCGGGGGCCACGCCGCATGAGGACGAGCCTCGCCCTGCAGCGGCCCGAGCCCGCGCCCGTCCAGGCGCGGCGCGACACGTTCCCGAAGCTCCTGCTGGAGAACGCGGAGCAGTTCGGCGATCGGGCGGCGCTCCGGGAGAAGGACCTCGGGATCTGGCGGGAGACGAGCTGGCGGCGCTACGGCGAGCGGGTGCGCGAGTTTTCCCTCGGGCTGGTCGCGCTCGGGCTGCAGCGCGGCGGGAAGGTGGCGATCGTCGGCGACAACCGGCCCGAGTGGGTGATCTCGGAGCTGGCGGCGCAATCGGCGGGGGCGGCGTCGGTGGGGATCTACCAGGACTCCAACCTCACCGAAGTGGCGTTCGTCATCGACCACTGCGACGCGAAGTTCGTCATCGCCGAGGACCAGGAGCAGGTCGACAAGATCCTGGGGATGATCGAGCAGCTCCCCAAGGTCACGCACGTGATCTACTCCGACCCGCGCGGGCTGCGCCGCTACAAGCACGAGAAGCTGCTCTCCTTCGACGAGGTG
This sequence comes from Chloroflexota bacterium, assembly GCA_035652535.1. Classification (NCBI taxonomy): domain Bacteria; kingdom Bacillati; phylum Chloroflexota; species Chloroflexota bacterium. The sequence goes on along the minus strand of DASRDP010000132.1, from coordinate 609 downwards.
GAGAAGCGCGGCCGCGAGCTGCACGCGAAGGACCCGGACCTGTTCGCACGCAACATCGCGCGAGGCGAAGGCGGCGACCTGGCGATCATCTGCTACACCTCGGGCACCACCGGGTCGCCGAAGGGAGCGATGCTCACCTTCGCCAATCTCCTGACGATGGCGATGAGCCTGCATTCGGTGGACCCGCGGCGGCCCACCGACGAGTTCGTCTCCTTCCTGCCGCTGGCGTGGATCGGCGAGCAGATGATGTCCGTCGCCACCGCGCTCGCCATCGGGTTCACCATCAATTTCCCGGAGGAGCCGGAGACGGCGCTGCACGACATCCGCGAGATCGGGCCCAACGTGATGTTCGCGCCGCCACGGATCTGGGAGGGGCTGAACTCCACGGTCCAGGTGAAGATCATGGACACCACCCCGCTCAAGCGCTTCCTCTTCGAGCGGCTGATGCCCATCGGCCACAAGGTCGCGGACCTCCGCCTCGCCACCGGGAAGGTCCCACCGCTCTGGCGCGTGCTCTACTTCTTCGCCGACTGGCTGCTCTACCGGCCGCTGAAGGATCGCCTCGGCCTCTCGAACCTGCGCAGCGGCACGACCGGCGGGGCCGCCCTT
>DASRDP010000131.1 GCA_035652535.1 Chloroflexota bacterium | reverse complement strand
AGGGATTTGCGAGTGCGGCCATTGCAGCAAACCGCCTGAGTACACCCCCGACCGCGGGGGAGCGGGGTTTGGGGGAACCGACCGCGGGGGAGCGGGGTTTGGGGGAACCGACCGCGGGGGAGAGGGATTTGCGCGCCGCGTCGAGTGGAGGGGATGCTATGGCCAGGCGCGGCGGGCGGTCTCCACGACCAGCTCGAGCTTGCGCCGCTGGTCGTCCTCGGAGAGTAGGTTGCCGGCCGCGACCGACGCGAACCCACACTGCGGGCTGAGGGCGAGGTTCTCCATCGGCACGTACGTGGAAGCCTCGTCGATGCGGCGGAGGAGCGTCTCCTGCGACTCGAGGGTTGGGTCCTTCGTGGTGACGAGCCCCAGGACCACGGTCTTGCCGGCCGGAACGAACCGCAGCGGCTCGAACCCGCCGGCCCGATCGGTGTCGTACTCGAGGAGGAACGCGTCGACGGCGAGCCGCCCGAACAGCTTCTCCGCGATGAGGTCGTACCCGCCCTCGGCGAACCACCGGCTGCGCGAGTTGCCGCGGCACAGATGGATGGCCAGGGTGAGCGTGTCGGGCGCCGGCGCCAGGCGGCGCGCGTCTTCAATCACGGCGTTGTCCGTGGCAATGGCTTCGTCTAGCGCCAGGTCTGGGTCGACACCGCGCGCTCGGAGCTGCTCCCGCAGTCGGGCGTCGACGTAGTAGAGGTACCGGGGCGCGTCGAGCTGGATGTAGGGGATGCCCTCGGTCGCCAGCGCGTTGACCTCGTTCCGGATGATCTGCGCGATCTCCTGGAGGAGGCTGGAGCGGGTCGGGTAGAACCGGTCGCTGAGGCCCGGCTTGTAGCTGACGTCCGGAAAGTTGGTGGCGCTGGGCACGGTGACCTTGATGGGTCCGGGCGCGTGGCGCAGGAGGAACGACGCCTCGTGGGCGGAGAGGCGTCGGCGCTGGTGCAGCTTCGCCCCGACCACCTGGGCCACGCTGCCCTCCGGCGCGCCCCCCGGCCCGTGCCACTCCATCGCGATCTTGTCCTCGACGAATCCGTCGACGGCGTCGGCGAGCCCGCCCAAGAACGATCCGCGGCGGAACTCGCCATCGGTGTACACGTCAAGCCCGACCTCGCGCTGCATCCGGAGCGCGGCGAGGATCGCCTCGTCCTCGATCTTCCGGAGGTCCTCCGCGGAGATCGCGCCGGCGGCCAATGACGCCCGGGCATCCAGCAGCGCTTTGGGCCGGAGCAGACTTCCCACCTGCTCGGCGCGATATCGCGCTCCCACGCGTCACCTCCATCTCGCAGCCGCGACCGATTGTAGCAGTGTCCGTCGCGTCGTTGACGGAGGCCCGGCGCCGTGGTTGAATATGCCAAACACCCACAAGGAGCGAGGACGATGGCTGCGGCGCCGGACGCGGGAACCGATTCGATGGAGCGGCTGTACGAGGATCTGGCGTCTCGATCGATGGGCGCGCTCTGGCGCCAGCACCAGGCGGGGACTCGGCCGTCCGAGCCGCAGCCGCCCTACAACCCCGCGCATTGGCGCTGGTCTGACATCGAGGGCTTCGTCCAGCGCGCGGGCGAGCTGGTCCAGCCGGGGCCAGACGCCCAGCGGCGCGTCGTTACCCTCAACAACCCCAGCGTCACGCCCAGCCAATCGGCCACTCACATGCTCTCCGGCAACGTCCAGATGGTGCTGCCGGGCGAGATCGCGCCCTCCCATCGTCACACCAACGCGGCGATCCGCTTCATTATCCGGGGCGAGGGCGCGGTGACGATCGTGGATGGTGAGCCCGTCGCCATGCGGCCCGGCGACCTCGTCTTAACACCGGGCTGGTGCTACCACGGCCACGTCAGCAAGGCCAGCGGGCCCGTGCTCTGGATGGACAGCCTGGACGGGCCACTGGTGGTCAACGCCCTTAAGATCGCTCGCTACCAGCAGTATCCCGACGAGCTGGAGCCGGCGACGCGCCCGGAGGGCGACTCCTACGGCCGGTACGGCTATGGTCACTTCCGCCCGCTGTGGATGACCGAGTCGAAGGCGATCTCGCCGCAGCTCGTCTACCCCTGGGACCAGACGGAGCGAGCCTTGCACCACCTGGCGAAGCTGGAAACCAGCCCCTTCGACGACGTGGCCTTCGAGTACACGAACCCGACCAACGGCGGGCACGTGCTGCCGACGATCGGCTGCAACATCCAGATGATTCGGCCCGGCGTCCACACGCGGGCGCACCGCCACGCCAACTGCGTCGTTTATCACGTCTATCGCGGCGAGGGGTATTCGGTGGTGGATGGCGTGCGGATCACGTGGCGCCAGGGCGACTTCTTCGCCCTGCCGCCCTGGTGCTGGCACGAGCACGCCAACACGGGCACGGACGAAGCGGTTCTGTTCTCCACGACGGACCTGCCCGTGCTGGAGTCGCTCAGCCTCTTGGAAGAGCACGAGTACGCGGAGCACGGCGGCCATCAACCGGTCGTGGCGACGTACGAGGAGCGCTTCGGCGGCGCCCGCGCCGCGTCGTAGCCCCGGGAACGGGGACTGGGGTCAACCCCCCATCCCGAACCTTTCCCCCATTGGGGGGAAGGAGCGTAATCTCCCCTCCGTCGCCGCAGGGCGAACGGGGCGGGAGCTCAGGGCGAACGGGTGGCTTGCTGCCCCTCCCCCGCGACGATGGCGTAGCCTTCTTGGCCGGGCTCGGAGAACACCACGCTCTTGGTCGTCTTGAGGGACAGCTTCGCAAGCCCCGATTCGTAATCCGACTCTTTGGCCGGCGTGCCCTGGACGTCGTAGCCCAGGAGCAGGCAGGAGGGCCTGCAGACGTCCGGTTTGATGTCATTGCCCGACTGCACGCGCCGCACCTGGGCCGATGCCGGGAGATCGACGGCGACGAACCGCCCCCAAAGATCGTCCTGAACGAGGATCTGTTTCGATGGCGAGGTCGTGAGCCACTGCTTAGCGAAGGCGACGCTGGCCGCCGCGGCCTTGCCGCTGGCGAACAGCGGGATGTTCTGGAACGCTTCCAGGTAGCTCGACGTCCTGACGAAGGTCGCCAACTGGAAGATGATGACCAGCGCGGCGACGGCGCCCGACACCGCGACGTTCCGGTTGACCAGCGGCCAGAGGGCGCCAAATCCGACGACCGCCAGGACGAGGGCGCCCGCCGTGATACAGCTCTCGCGCCACGGCGTCGGGTTCGAGAGGACGAGCCCCGCCACCATCCCGAGGACCGGCAAGAGCACCCCGCCGATGAGCAATCGGCGACGCGATAGGAGGATGGCGACCATGCCTACGGCGGCCAGCGCGAAGACGAGGGGCTCGAGGTGGGGCCGCTGCGCGGCCTCCCAGTCGAGCCGTCCAAAGACCGGGGCCGTGTCCTTCACCAGTTGGACGGTGCTGAGGAGGTAGGTGTGGAGCGGATTGCGCTCAGCGCTCCAGGTGCTTCCCGCCCACTCGCCGCCGCGCAGGTAGAAGGCGGCGTGGCGGTTGAGGATCCCGCCGTGCGAGCTGAGGGCGAGCCCGATGACCGGCGCCGTCACCAGGCCCCCCCACGATACGAACGTCAGCTTGCGCGGCAGGCCCACGGGGCCGGCGATCCCTGCCAGGACGATCAATCCCATCGGGATGGCGAAGACGGCCGGTGTGTACAACGTCCAAAGGGCGAGCCCACTCCACAGGCCGAGCGCGATGGCGGCGCTGCGCTCCTGATACTTGATCAGGCGCAGGCCGTAGTACCAGCAGGCGAAGATGATGAGGTTCACGTGGGTGATCTCGTGCCACCCCGTCATCACGATGAACCACGACACGGTGGAGAAGGCGGCCAGCACCAGCGGGAAGACGATCTCGAACCAGCCCGGCCGGTCCGGCAGCAGCTCCCGCGCGAGCCGTCCGAAGAAATAGACACTGATGGCGAAGTAGACGCCTGCGATGATCTTGGACGCGAGGACCGTAGGCACGCCCACGGCAACCAGCAGCGCCAGGGGAAACGCCTGGAACGAGGACGGGTAGTCGGACTTCGCCAGGAACGGGTCCCAGCGCGCCCCCTCGACGATCCGCCGGGCGATCTCGGCCCATCCGATCTCCTCGGACCAGTAGGCGAGGGCCGTGACCGCGCTGAACCGCACGATGAAGAAGAGCGCAACGGCGCCGGCGCCAACCAGGAGCGTGAAGCGCCGGCTCGCGATGAAGCGCGGATCTCCGCTGGCGGGCTCGCTTCTTCTCGCCGCGACGAACGCCGCGACGACCAGGGCGAGGATCGCGACGGCGATGGCGCCCGCGATGAGCTGACGGCGCGGCTCGCCGGAGAAGTCCACGAGCCAGAAGACGAGGAACACGACGCCTGCCAGGGTCAGCACCACGAGGTCGAGCCTGGCAGCCAGGAGGTTGGCGCGGAGATCACGCATCACAAGCCTTTACTTTTGGGGGAGGGTGGTTCGCTTCGGTCGATCCGGACGAAGCGCTGGCGCTGCGGGCGATAATAATCGTCAACGCCGAGGGCCATCAAGCGCCCGCGGCGCCACCCTCGGCGCCGGCCGCGTCCGCGCCGTCGGCGGTTCGAATGGTGTACCGCGCGCCGGACGGCAGGCGCGCCAGGGCAGCGGCGACCTCCGATGCTGAGGCTCCGACAATCTCGACCTGAAAGGTCCCGAACTGCCCGGGCCCCGGCTCGGCCGCCCGCGTCGCGGCGTCGAGCCGGAGGACGCGGAAGTGATACGCGACGACGGCCGCCGCCACCACGGTAACCGCCAGCGCCCGAGCGACCGCGGACCAGAGTGCCGGCGGCCCGACGCCCATGATCGTCGACAGGACGCGCTCCACCAGATAGGCGCCGCTGCCGAGGAGGGCCAGGACGCCGATCAGCAGCGCTGCGAAGAGATAGAGACGGCGACTCAGCGCCTGGCGCTCCCCGGGCGACGGAGCCGGGCGCCAGTGCCCCGCCCAGACCGGCAGCCCGACGACGACCAGGGTGAGGAACAGGCTCAGCCGATCCCGGGTCGAGGTTGGGCCGACGAGCGCCGACGTCGGATCGACCGCCTCGATGATGGTCCACAGCACCCCGGCAACGCCGGCCGTGAATGCCGCGAGGGCGATGAGGGTCACGAGGTGGGTGTAGAGGCGGCGCACGCCGGCCTGGCGCGGGGCCTCCGTCTGCCGCGCGTCGGCGATGAGCCGTCGCCGCACCAGCGCCCAGGCGAGGCCGAAGACGGCGATGGTGGACAAGGGGCTGGCGAGGAGGCCGCCGATCTCGCCTCGCGCGCCGCCGGGCGCCTCCACGCCCAGGGCCCGCGCGAGGAGATAGTACAGAGCGCGGCTCGTCTGCGTGAGGGCCATGGCGATGCCGAGCGCCAGGATGCCGAACCCCGCGACGGCCCGAAGGGTCGACCGTCGCTCCTCCTCCCCCTCGTCGAGGCGGGCGGTGAGGTGCGCATGATACAGGCCGATGCCGAGGGCGACGAGCGTGCGCGCGACGACCCGGACGACGTGGCGTGACTCCGCTGGCTGGCTTTGGGTGACCGCGAGCATCGTCACGGTGAGCAGCTCGCGCGCGCCAAACAGCACGACGACGACAGATACGAGCACGGCGCCGTAGGCGTACCAGCGCCGGAGCGTCGCGCTGGCGCCGGTCTCCCCGACCAGCGAGCGGTCCTTCGCCGCGCGGTCCAGATGGTAGCCCCAGAATGCCCCCACCAGGGCAAGCTGCCACAGGGCGCGAACCAGGCCAACGGCATCGCCCCCGGAATCGCGAATCAGGAGCAGAAGACCCAGGTGGAGCGCTCGCGCGCCGATGAACCCGATGGCCGCCATCAGCGCGCCGCAGACAACGTAGAGGTATAGGCGTCGGAGGGCGGCCTCCCGTTCCGCCGGCGAGCGCGCCGCCGCGCGCTGGGCCAGGGCCCAATGGAGCGCCCAGATGGGGAGCGCGACGAGGGCCGCCGCGGTGGAGCCGGCGATGGTTTGTCGGAAGGTGGCGGTGATGGAGCCGGGGCTCAGCGCCCATTCGATCAGGGTGCTGCCGAGCGTCGCGGCGCCCGTGACGAGCATTCCCAGGCTCACCCCTGCCACGAGGAGGAAGTACAGGCGCCGAACGGCGACCATGGCTCAGGCCAGTTGCCAGATCGGCGGAGACGACCGAATGCGCCAGGAGCTGTCACTGCGCACGAGGATGAATGTTGCCGATCGAGAGTACGAGTCGGACCCGAAGATCGCGGGGCCGCCGGTAAAGGTGGTGATCTCGACGTCGACCCGCACCCCGTCGGCCTGCTCTTTCGTGTCGACGATGCGCAGTCGTCGATCGCCGTTTTGCTGCGCATTGTTGACCTGCTGGCGAAACGTCTCTCGCGTCATCGTCTGGCCGGCGGGCGAAGGGACGGCCTCTACGGCTGACGGCGATTCCAGCATGGCCCAGGCGTCGTCAGCGCGCTTGTCCTGGACGGCGAGGATGTAGGCGGCGACGACTCCCTGGGGGGTCGTCAGGTCCGGTGGCTGCTGCTCCCCCCGAGGCGCCACCGCGACGACAATCGCGACCACGCTGAGGAGGACGACGCCCGCCACTGCGGCCCACGTGAAACGGTCCATTGCGAAATGCTACACCCGGGGGGCGCGGGGTATGGGGCTCCGAAGGGGCCCGTTGAGCACCGCGCGCACCTTCGTGGCCAGGGCGGCCGGGGTGAACGGCTTCTGGAGATACTCCACCTGGGCCGTCATGGCATTGGTGTGGATCACGACGTCCGAGGAATAGCCGGACATGTACAGAAATCGCGGCGCCGGGGTTCGCGCGATCATGCGCTCGACCAGCTCGCGCCCGTTCATTCCCGGCAACATCAAGTCGGACACGACCAGGTCGATCACGCCCGGATAGCTGTCCATGAGCGCGAGGGCGGCCTCCCCGCTCTCCGCGTCCAGCACGGTGTACCCTTTGGCCTCCAGGACCGAGCGCGCGAGCGCCCGCACGCCTATCTCGTCCTCCACGACCAGGACCGTTTCCCCCCCGCCTGGCACTGCGGCGATCGCCACCTGGGGCGGCCGACTCCGAGCTTGTCCGGCGTGGACCGGAAGGATGATCTCGAAGGTCGCTCCCATGCCGACCTGGCTCGTCACCGTGATGTCGCCGCCACTCTGCTTGACGATGCCATAGACGGTGGCGAGGCCGAGACCGGTCCCCTTCCCGCTCTCCTTCGTGGTGAAGAACGGCTCGAAGATGCGCTCGCGGGTCGCTTCATCCATTCCGCAGCCGGTGTCGGTCACCCGCAGCAGGACGGAGGGGCGCGCGACTTCCGCGTCCGTCGCCACGAGTGCGCCGCGGCGACGGGCGGCCTCGCGCGCGTCGAGCGATCGCGTCTCGATGGTCAGCTTCCCGCCCGAGGGCATTGCGTCGCGAGCGTTGATGGCCAAGTTGAGGAGCACCTGCTCGATCTCGCCCCGGTCGACGAGGACGTTGCCCAGCGTGTCGGGGTTGATGGTCTCCAGCTCGATGTGCTCGCCGATGACGCGGCGCAGGAGCTTCACCATGTCGTCGACGATGACGCGAAGGTCTGTGACCTCGGGCTGGAGCACTTGCTGCCGGCTGAAGGCGAGGAGTTGGCGCGTCAGCTCCGATGCCCGCTCTCCGGCTGCAACGATCTGGTTCATGTAATCCGCCAACGGGCTCGAAGGCGGCAGCTTGGCCGTCACCATGTCGCTGAAGCCGATGATGGCGGTGAGCAGATTATTGAAGTCGTGGGCGACGCCGCCGGCGAGCAGCCCGATGGACTCCATCTTCTGGGCCTGGCGCAGGCGCTCCTCGCTCTCGCGCAGCGCGATCTCCGCCGCCCGCGACTCGGAGATGTCGGTCACCATGAGCAAGAGCCCGCGGTATGATCCCGACCCGTCGATCATCGAGTGGGCCGAGGAGCGAGTCCAGAGGTCCTTGCCACTTCGCGTGATGAAGCGGTCGTCGAAGCGACCGGTCAGGCCCCGGGCAAACAAGCCGAGGCGGCGACTCACCTCTCCGCGCCACTCGGGGTGGACGAGATCGATCATCGGCCGTCCCTGAAGCTCGGCGACGGTATATTCGAGCATCTCCGCCATCCGCGGGTTGACGAAGATCGTGCGCCCCTCGGCGTCCAGGTGCCAGATCCCCTCGTGCGCCGCTTCGACGATCTCGCGGTACCGCTCCTCGCTGGCGGTGAGCGCTTCTGCCCGAGCGGCCGCGACCTGCTCGCTCTCCTGCGCCCGCTGGGCGAGCGCCTCGGCCATGGCCCGGCGGCTTTCGGATTGGCGGTAGTAGTGGGCGGATGCGAGGGCCGGCCCGATCTGCGCGCCGATGAGCGTCAGCGTCTCCACTTCCGTGGGACTGAAGTGGCGTCGGGCGATGCTCTTGACGACGAGGACCCCCACGACGTTGCTCCCCGCCCACAGGGGCACGGCCGATCCTGACCGCATCGTCTCGCGGATGGATTGCTCGCGGTGCTTCCACGTCGTGAAGTCGTCGACGCTGATCGCCTCGCGTCGGGTGTAGGCATATCCCACGATTCCGGCGCCGAGGGATGCCGGCAGGTACTTCTCCGACGGGTCTGAGCCGCATTGCGCCATGGCGACAAGGCGCTCGAGCGCCGGGTTCCACCAGTAGATGGCAGCGCTCTCCGCGTTGAGCAGCACGCTGGCCAGGTTAGCCGCCGCGCTGGCGAGCCGTGTCGGATTCAGCTCGCCGGCTGCCACGACCGCCAGCTCATGGAGCGCGCGAAAGCGCTCGGCGTCGAGCTGGGTCTGGCTGGACAGCCGCTCCACGGTATCGCCGGCGAGCACGCGCTCCTCCGCGACGCGGAAATTGCGCAGAGAGAGCGCCGCGAGGTCGAGGAGCGATTCCAGACCGCGATCCGGGTCGTCGGAGAGGGCGACAGTCGGGCGCGAGAGGAGGACCAGCCCCCGTACCTTGCCCGAGAGTACGAGGGGATACGCGTGGCCGAGGGAGAGGAGCTTGCTCTCCGAGATCGGACCGGGGGGGATGACGACGCCCGCGCTGTATGCTGGCACGGATCGGGGTCCGTCGACCCGAAGGAGGGCGACGCCTTCGGCCCCCGTCGCGTCGCGGAGCGCCCGCGCGGCAATCTTCAGGGCATCGCGTGGGTGTTGGGACGCCGCCAGCTCGCGCGCGGTCCGCGCGACCGTCTCGATCGGGACCTGCGGGGCGTAGCCCTCGGCGGGATCCACGTCAGCCCTCCCGGGATTCTGGCTTCGGCCCGGCGGTCCGACGCAGCGTGCTCGCCTGACGCTGGAGCTGCTGGAAGTACTCCGTGTTCGTAATATCGGCGACCTCGCGCGCCTTCTTGGCTTCGTCGACCTGAATCTGGAGCTGTTGGACCTGGCGGAGGAGCTGCTCCTCGCGCGCGATCACCTCGCGGGCCATTCGGTCGAACACTCGCGCGAGCTGGCCCAGGGCGTCCGGTCGGGACGCGACGAGCGCCAGGCTCTCGGACGTAAATGACCGGTCCTCGACCGCCGCCGCGGCGTCAGTCACGGCGGCTACCTGCCTGAGATACTCGACCTCCTGGTCGCGCAGCCGCTTCTTCTCCAAGCACGCCCCGATCCGCGCGCGCAGAAGGACCGGGTCGAACGGCTTGGGGAGATAGTCCTCCGCGCCCATCTCGATGCAGCGGACGACGCTGGACAGCTCGTCCAAGGCGGAGATCATGATAATCGGGATCTCGCGGAGCTCGGCGCGCTCTCGACAGCGCTCCAGAACGTCGTATCCGGACATCTCCGGCATCACGATGTCCAGCAGCATGAGATCGACGTTGTCCGACTCGGCGATCTCCAGGGCTCGACGTCCGTTCTCTGCGCGCAGCACCGTGTGACCCAGCCGCTCCAGCATGCGGGCAACGGCGTCGCGGCTCAGCTCGTTGTCCTCGACCACGAGAATCCTGCCGCGCAGCTCGCCCTCCCGATGGCGCCGCTCCGCTGGCTCCGCGCGGCCGGCCACGGCGGCGCCCATCGTGCCGCTGTTCACTCGGACGGCCGGTTTGCTGATGCGTGGCTCGACGCCCTCCGTAGGGTTGAGGTTCGTTTGCGCGAGAATCGCGACAAGGCGCCGCGCGCCCGTGGCGATGCGATCGAGGTCTGCCGCGGCCGTTTCGTTCCCATCCTCCAGCACGTACCGCCGCAGCTGCATCACCCGCTGCTCGACGGACTCCATGAGACTGAAGAGGTTCGTCGAATACGTCCGAGCGGCGACCGCATCGCCCGGCGCCGCGTCGAGCATTGCGCCGATGATGGTCAGCGCTTCCCGCCCCGCCTCCTGGATCTTGCGCAGCTCAGCGACGAAGCTCTCCGGCCCGGACTGCTCGGCGTCCTCGAGGAGGAGTTGCCCGTAGCTCAGGATGTGGTTGACCGGCGTGCGCAGCTCGTGCCGGACGCTTCGACGGAACTCTTCCCAGTCTGGTGCGTTGCTCATATCACAGCCAGCGGCGCCGCGCGGTCACGCGTCCGTGCCGAGGAGCGCGTGGATCTTGGGGAGCAGGCGATCCAGCTCGATGGGCTTGGTGTCGAAATCGTCGCAGCCGGCGGCGAGCGCTTTGTCGCGGTCGCTGGCCATGGCGTGGGCTGTCAGCGCGATGATGGGCACCGACTGCGTATCGGACGACGCCTTGAGCTGGCGCGTCGCCTCCCAGCCATCCATCACCGGGAGACTCATGTCCATGAGAATGATGTCGGGCGCCTCAGACCGTGCCAGGGAGATCCCTTCCTGACCGTCTACCCCGATGACCACCTCGAAGCCCCGCCGTCGCAGCAGCCGGCTCAACGAGTCCCGGTTCATTTCGTCGTCTTCCACGAGGAGGACCTTTGGCATCGCCGCTCCCCTCTGGAGGGTCGCGCCGTGGCGCATCCCTCGGATCCGCAGTTCTCCGCCGTACACGGTACGAGATCACCGTCGGGCGCGCAACGTCACCGCGGGGTGGAGCTTCTCGCCCTGCCCTTCGCGGCCGCGAGCCGCTCGCGCACCTCGAGGAGCAACTCCTCGTGGGTGTAGGTGCCCTTCTGCATCACCGCGTCGACGAGGCCGTTCAGGCGCTTGCGCGCTTCGGCCGACAGGTCCTGCGCCGTGACCACCACGACCGGGATCGATCGTCCTTCCGGGCGCTGGCGTAGGGTCGCGACGAAGTCGAATCCATCCATCACGGGCATCAGCAGGTCCAGAAGGATCAGTGCAGGGCGGGCCTCCGCGATCCGCTCCAGCGCGTCGACGCCGTTGGTCGCCTCGTCCGCCGTCCAGCCGTCCGATTCGAGGCACCGGCGAAGAATCTCCCGCGTCGCGGGGTCGTCCTCGACGATGAGAACGCGGCGGCCGTCCTCGTCGGCTCGATAGCGATTGAGGACGGCGAGAAGCCGATCGCGATCGATGGGCTTGGTGAGGTACTCGGCGGCGCCGAGGGTGTAGCCAATCTGCCGCTGCTCGACGATGGTGAGCATGATGACCGGGATGTCGGCGGTCTCGGGGGCCGCCTTGAGCGCGGACAGCACGGTCCAGCCGTCGGTGTGCGGCATGATGACGTCGAGGGTGACGGCGAACGGGCGCACTTCGCGCGCGAGCCGCAAGCCGTCTTCGGCGTTCAACGCGGTCGCGACGTGAAATCCTTCCGTCTGGAGAAAGCGGCGCATCAGGTCGTGCACCGTTGGATCGTCGTCGATGACGAGAACCGTGGGGCGGCCGTTGTCCTGCGCCTCGATCGGCTCGGTCGTGAGCGCCGCTGGGCTGGCCGTGTCCCGGACCTCGGCTGGCAAGCGCATGGTGAAGGTGGAGCCGCGGCCGGGCGTGCTCGCCACGGTGATGTCGCCCCCCATGATGCGGCAGAACTGTCGGCTGATGGCGAGCCCGAGCCCCGTCCCGCCGTATTTGCTGGTCGTCGACGCCTCCGCCTGGGTGAACGCCTGGAAGAGCTTCCCCATCTGCTCCTCATTCATCCCGATGCCGGTGTCTGCGACGCTGAAGGCCACCCAGTCGGCGCTGTCCGCGCGATCGCGGCGTACCGTCAAGCTCACCGTTCCGTGATCGGTGAACTTGCTGGCGTTGCTGAGGAGGTTGAGGAGCACCTGCCGGACCTTGGTGAGGTCGGCCACCATGTCGCCCGTGCTGTCGGGACAGTCGACCTCGAGCGTGTTCTGGTTCTTCGCTACGAGGGGCTGCGCGACCGTGAGCACGTCGTGCACGAGGGTGGGGACGTTGAACGGCTCGATGTACAGCTCCATCTTCCCGGCCTCGATCTTGGAGAGGTCGAGGATGCTGTTGATCAGCTCGAGGAGGTGTCGGCCGGCCGTCTGGATCTTGTTGAGGTCGGGGATGAAGGACTCCTGGCCGACGTCTTCGGCCTCTTCCACGAGGAGCTGGCTGTAGCTCAGAATGGCGTTGAGGGGCGTCCGCAGCTCGTGGCTCATCTTCGCCAAGAACTCCGACTTGTGGCGGCTGGCGATCTCGAGCTCGCGCCCCTTCTCCTCGATCTCCTGGAAGAGGCGCGCGTTCTGGATGGCCAGCACGCACTGGGTGGCGAAGGTCTGGAGGAGTCGAACGGTGGCGTCTTCGAAGGCGCCGGGCTCCGATCGCCGCACGACGAGCCCGCCAATCACGCTCCCCTCCTGGAGGAGCGGGACGGCCATGATGGCGCGGAACCCGAACTCCCGCGCGACGACGTCGGGCGGCTCGCCGCTATCCCACAGGTCCGCCACCTGGGTCGGCTCGCGGCGCAGCGCCGTCTGGCCGATGATCGTGCTCTCCGCCAGCACTCGCCGGTTCCGCAGGGCGTCGGCCACCCTGTCGCTCACGCCGTCGCTCGCCCGCATGACGAAGCTTCCCTGGTCCTCGTCGAACTCGTAGATCGTGCCAGCCTCGCTCTTCGAGAGCCGAACCGCGTGGCTCACGATGGTGGTGAGGAGCTGCTGGAGGTCCAGGGTGGAGTTCAGCGCCCGTCCGACGTCAGCGAGCGCCTTCAGCTCCTCGATGGATTGCTGGAGGCCCGCGCCCATGACCTTGAGAGACTCGTTGAGGGCGGTCTGCTGCTCGAGGGACGCCTTCAAGTCTCGCGTTCGCTCCTCGACCCGTTTCTCCAGCTCCTCCTTGGCCTGCCGCAGCCCTTCCAGCGACCGGCGCCAGCCATCCTCGGCGTTCGCCATCCGCTGGAGGAGCTGCGCGACGCGCCCCAGCTCGGTCGGCTGTCTCGCGAGGCTGTCGAGGCTGCTTGATTCAAAGGAATAGGACTCGAGCTGATGGACCGCCCGGTCGAGCCGACGTACCGGGCGAACGAAGGCCTGAGAGACGAGCCACGCCAACGCAATGCCGATGATCAGGGTCAGGCCGATGGGGAGCGCCGCGCCCCGGACGCTCTGTGCGAACGCTGCGCGAAGCCGATCGGTCGGCATCGCGAGGAGCGTCGCGCCGATGACCGCCCCCGAGTCGTCGACGACGGGGGCGATGACGGTGAACCCGGTGGAGTCCAGGAGGCTCCGCGGCTGCTGATCGTCGATAGCAGCGCGGAGCGCGGTGGCTTCGGCCTCTGGGGGCGGCCCGGGCGCGTCGGCCCCCGCTCCACCGCTGACGGCGAGCGTCGTGAGGGAGGCGTCGACGATTCGGACCGTGCGGGCCGAATCGGCAGCGACGAGGCTATCGGCGATGCGCTGAAGGCCGCTCTGGTCGTGTACCTGGGCGGCGGCGGCCCCCAGCACGACGGCGTCCTCCTCGAGCTGCGCGCGAGCCCCGTTCCAGGAGAGGAGCGCAACCGACGCCAGCACGGCGACGACGACCAGGGCGACGACCGAAACGTGGATCTGGCGTTGCAGGGTCATCCGCCACCACCGAGCCCGGATGCCCCGCAGTGTAGCACCGCCGCCCGGTGGCGTACACGCGGGACAAGGCACGAACGGCGCGTGTCCTGCCACGCAATCGAGATCCTTCGGGCTCCGCCCTCAGGATGACCCTAAGGGCGTTGTGCTGAGCGCGTGGTGTTGTCATGCTGAGCGTAGCGAAGGATCTCGATCGCGCGAGATCCTTCGGGCTCCGCCCTCAGGATGACCCTAAGGGCGTTGTGCTGAGCGCGTGGTGTTGTCATGCTGAGCGTAGCGAAGGATCTCGATCGCGCGAGATCCTTCGGGCTCCGCCC
>DASRDP010000130.1 GCA_035652535.1 Chloroflexota bacterium | reverse complement strand
CGTATCGCTCACGCGTGGTGCGCGAGCCCCGGGCCGTGCTGCGCGAGTTCGGGACAGAGCTTCCCGACGACGTCGAGGTGCGCGTGTGGGACAGCACGGCCGAGGTGCGGTACATGGTGTTGCCGGAGCGCCCGAGCGGGACCGAGGGCATGAGCGATCCGGAGCTGGCGGCGCTGGTGACGCGTGACGCGATGATCGGCGTGACCCGCGTGCAGGCGCCAGCCCTGGTGCGATAGCCGTGGCTCGCGACCCGAACCCCGAGGTCACGGGGATGGAAGGCGAAAGCGCGCTGCCGCGCTCGAACGGCGAGCTGGTGTTCGAAGCGCCCTGGGAGGGGCGCGCCTTCGGCATCGCGGTGGCCCTGAACGAGCACGACGTTTACCCATGGCGGACCTTTCGCGATGCCCTGGTGGAGCAGATCGCGGCGGACGAATCCGCCGGGCGCAGCTCGAGCTACTACGAGCGCTGGCTGGCGTCGTTGGAGGAGGTCCTCCTGCGGAAGGGGATCGTCACCAGGGACGAGCTGGACGCGCGGACCGACGAATACGCGCGGGGTGTCCGCGACGACGACTGGGTGCCGCACGGGCGGTGAGCTCTCTTGTCACGCTAGCTTCTCGGTTCTGGTTGGACCGCAGCATGCCGAGGTCGAGCAGGCGCCCGACGGGTTCCTGGTGGGGGCGCATTCCTGCGCTTCCTGTCTTTGGGCCGAAGGTGACAGCGAAGAGCTGTGCCGAGTTGGCAAGCGCGCTCGAAGATTGGGGTTCTCGTGAGCCTCACGCGCCACGCATCACTCCCCGTCCGAACTGCAGGTAGTCAGTCCACAGCGACGGAGGTCCCTGGGTCGCCCCCGGCCCGCGCGCGCTCGGTGACGGCGAGCCAATCTTCGCCCTGCTTGAGGATGACGCCGCCCGAGCGCACGTCGTAGAGGCGGGGATTGTCCACCGTCGGCGGAAGCTCGCCGCGGTCGCGGTGCGCCTTGACGGCGCTCAGGAGCCGCTGGCGCACCTTGATGACCATCGTGTCGCTCGTGCCCAGGTGCTCCTCGCGGCGGTCGTAGATCGGGCCCATGCTCTCGGTGATGGCCTGGTCCTGGACGTGGATCCCCGGGATGCCCGTGTAGCTCCGCGTGCGCTGAGCCGCCCGATCGATGCGATAGTCGTTCTCGCGGTTGGCCGCGAGCCGCCAGCGCCCCAGCCAGTCAGATGTGTTCGGCAGCACCTCGCCCCGGCCGACGAGGAACTCGGCCGGCCGTCCCTCTCGCGCTTTGGCCTCGGCGGGATCCGTGATCTCCGAGAAGTGCCAGAACATGGTGTGCTCGTCGTCGAGGGGCACCCAGGCGCGGACGATCGTCTGCTCGCCGAGCACGCCGGTTGGCACCATGGTGAAGAAGGGGAGCAGAAACTGGGCGATACGCCAGTAGTGCGCGCCGGGTTCGGCCTCTCGATACGCGCCATACACCGCGCCGTACTCCGTTTCGGCGACCGCGTAGCGCGGGCTGCGGTCGCGGACCATGTAGTACTCGAAGGTGCCCGGTGTGGGCCTGTGGGAGGGGTCGATGATGGCGTGGAGGAACCCGAAGTGGCTGGTGTCCACCTCGCCCTCGAGGCCCTGGGCCCAGTTGCACGATCGGAGCGCGGCCCAGAGCAGGCGGCGCTGGTTCGGGAGCTTCGTCGCCGCGAGGTCCGGAAGGGGCGGCGGCGCGTTGCGCGGTCCCATGTAGGTCCAGATCGCGCCGCCGCGCTCCACGCACGGGTACGCGGTGTGGCGAATCTTGTCTTTGAAGTTGTTCTCCGGCGGCTCGTTCGGCATGTCGACGCAACGGCCGGCCGTGTCGAACTTCCACCCGTGATAGACGCAGCGGAGCCCGCCCTCTTCGTTCCGACCGAAGAAGAGGGACGCGCCGCGGTGTGGACAGTGGTTTCCAACCAGGCCCACGCGCCCGGTGCTGTCGCGGAAGGCGATGAGATCTTCGCCCAGGAGACGAACTCGGACGGGAGGTCCGGCGGGGTTGGGGAGCTCGGCCGACATGAGGGCCGGGATCCAGTACTCGCGCATCAGCGCCCCCATCGGGGTTCCTGGCCCGGTCCGCGTGAGCAGCTCGTTGTCTTCCGCGCTCAGCATGGTCCGCTCCCCCGCGATCGCTCAGAGTGGTGCAATTCGGCCCGGACCCGCGCCGGTCCTCCAACGCCACGCTACGGCGTGCGGCGGTCGCGCGTCAAGCGCTGCGGGCAGACGCGGGCAAAGGTTTGCCGGGGGTCAAAGGGGCGGCGCGAAGAGCTGGGTGAGGGCAAGGCCAAATCCCGGGAGCATGGGCGAGGTCAGCATGTCCTCGGCCGTCAACGTCACGGCGATCTGGAGCCGATCGCTGGCTCGGCGGCAGATCTGGACCGACTGATCTTGCCAGTCGACGATCCAGTACTCGCCCCATCAAGATCCGAACGGGGCCCCGCACAGAATGTCGCTGAGGCCCATCAAGCCGGAGCTGTTGACCGGCGCCGCGACGTAGCACACGGTTTGGGCGCCCGGGGAATCGACAGTGCCCGTGCTGTCAGCCGGGAGAACTTGTAGGCGGGTCGTCCAGAGGGGTAGCAAGGCATAGGCCGCGGCGGAGGGGACAGGGCTCCAAGATATGATCGCCTCCGGCGGCGGCGGGCACGGGCACAGCTCGGGAGGCGCCACCAAGGGGTCGTACCGCATCGCAAAGCCCATGGCGTAGCCGCCAAACGGGATGAAGCACTGGGCGAAGGACCTCTGGATGGCCAGTCCGGCCTGATTGAGGGCGAGCAGTTGATAACAGACCCGATTGGTCCCGATGGGCAGGGCGTCGGTGTAGGCTGTGTCGGTTGATGTAAGGGAGACGGCTGACGTGGCATGTTCGGTGTCGCGTATCAACCTCAGGGCGGCCTGCCCTGTCCCGGACTGCCAGGTGAGCCGAACCTGACGATTACCCAAGGCTGTTAGCGTCAGGCCCGAACCCGCGATTGGCGTCTGGCCGCTTGGACGGAGTGGCGCCTACGGCCAGGAGCAGCAGCGCGAACAGCGTAACTCGTGGCAGAAATCGAACTGGTCGCCGGAACATTGGATCCTCCGACCCGCTGTGACGGCTGCTGGATTCTTGTCCCACCTTGCGCAAGCTCAGGCCGTGCTATCGGCCGGCCAGGAAGGCAGAGTGCTGGGCGCACCATGAACAGTCTGCATAGTGACTCCCTCGCAGGCGGGCCGAGGGGAAATAGTCGGGACACGAGCGGACCGTAATTCGTGCCGGCACCGGCGTGACCCGCCTACTTCAGTGCGGGACCCCGCACAGAATGTCGCTGAGGCCCATCAAGCCGGAGCTGTTGAACGGCGCTGCAACGTAACAAACGGGCCAGTCGCCCGGGACGTCCATCGTGCCAGTACTCCCCCCGGGAAGGACCTGTAGTCGCGTGGTACCGAGGGGCAGCAAGGCATAGCCCGCGGCGGCCGGGACGGGGCTCCACGACACGTTCGTCGTCGGCGGTGGCGGGCACGGGCAAAGCTCGGAGGGCACGACAGACGGGTTGTACTGCATCGCAAAGCCCATGGCGTAGCCGCCAAACGGGATGAAGCATTGGACGAATGACCGGGCGATCTGTATTCCCGATGGAGCGTACGCGTGTAGCTGATAGCACATGACGTTGCTGCCGATTGGGAGAGAATCGGTGAACGTGGTTTCGGCTGGCCCAAGCGAGACGATCGAGCCCCCGCTCTCGGCGATGCGCGTCAGCTTGAAGTAGGCTTGCCCCTCGCCGGCCTGCCAGGTGAGCCGAACCTGACGATTGCCCAGGGCTGTTAGCGTCAGGCCCGAACCCGCGATTGGCGTCTGGCCGCTGGACGGAGTGGCGCCTACGGCCAGGAGCAGCAGCGCGAACAGCGTAACTCGTGGCAGAGATCGAACTGGTCGCCGGAACATTGGATCCTCCGACCCACTGTGATGGCTGCTGACTTTTTGCCCCACCTTGCGCAAGCTCAGGCCGTGCTATCGGCCGGCAAGGAACGCGGAGTGCCGGGCGCACCATGAGCAGTCCAGGTAGGCGTACAGGGTGCTGTTGTTGACGGTGTACGCGCACTGATTGCCCGTCGGCTGCGCGTGACAGTCATGCCCGAAGTCCCGGGGCCCGACGATCTCGAGGGGGCCGTTTTGGGTGCGCATCTGATACAGGTTTGCGAAGCCTGAGTAGAACGAGCCGATGTATCTGTTTTCCCTAAACTCGATGCCAGGATCCAATCCGGTCGATTGGTCCTGCAATCCGTCGATCCGACCAATAGCAAACCACGTGCCGCTTCCGGTGGGCCACTCGGCATACTGGATCCAGGCCCCGCCGCCCACGTTCAAGTCCGTCACGTTGTACCAGCTGTTCCAGCTCAGCGTCACCAGATTGACGCAAAGGAAGTTGCCGTCGCCATTATCCGTGAAGAAGTAGAGCTCGCCCTGCTCACAAAACCCGTAGCTTCCGTGTTCCTGAGTGGCATCGGGATACACCCAGCCCACCTCGGCCCCGTTCCCGCCTGGAAAGGCCGTGGGCATGTTGTTGAACAATGACCCGAGTGCCCCACAATCGTTTATTAGCTGTGCGCAGAGCGTTACCCTGGTTGGCGGGCCCGGTGGAGTGAGCAGGGACAGGAATGCGCCGTAGTTCGTGCCGACGTCGGAGGTCGGCAGCTCGTCAGCTGCGTCGATGAATGCATCGCCGGTGGCGATCGACGCGCGTTGGCAACACTCGTGCCTCGGGGCTGTGGGCGAAAGGGCCCCTTGGTCATCGGCAAAGGCCAACCGCGGCCCGAGGGCTACGTGCGGCGGGATCGATGTGGCGGCAGCGCGGCTTGTACCGGGCCGTGGCATCGGCACGCCGTGGATGATGCAGCCCGAGATCCCCGGCCACGCGCTCGGACGGAACGTTTCCCCCGGATTGCAGTAGGGCATCGATCTGGCGAACGCCCTGTATGCGGGATCAGAAATAGGAGGCAGAGTGCTGGGACGGGGCGGCGGGGGGGGGGGGGGCGGTCTTGCCTGATAGCGGGTTCGGCCCGACCGAGGCGACCTGACCGAACGATTCCGTTGCGGCGAACACAAGCAGCGCAGCGAAAATGCTCAACCCGAGCCAAGTCACGCGATCCGTGCGCATCTGAACTCCTCTTTTCTTAACAGGACCGGCGCCTCTTCGCTACGGTCGATCACATTTCGATGCATTATGATTCCCGGTCCGTCGAGCGTCGAGAGGATTCCTTGTTACACTTTTGTGACAGTCGGTTGCCCGCTCCGGGCTTTTGGCTCGTCCGAGCCCACGCGAGGGAGCAGCGCGGAACTCACGAGCCAATCGAGCGTCGCGCACGGACCGCGGTCAGCTCAGCTCCGCGAGGAGCGACGCCCATGCCTCGGCCTCGCGCTCGGGCGCCAAGAGCGCCGCGGCCTGGCGACCTCGACGCGCGAGCTCCGCGTAGAAGTCCGGATCCATCTCCGCTCGCAGCAGCACGTCCGCCAATTCGGCCTCGTCCTCGACCGTGAAGTAGCCCGGGTAGTCCTCGCCCAGCGTGCCGATCAGCCCGCTGACGCGCGAGGCGATGACGGGTGTCCCGAGGACCAGCGCCTCGCACACGGCGTTGGAGCTGCCCTCCATCAGCGACGTTTGAGTCAGCACGTGACTCCCGGCGATGAGCCGTCAGACGCGCCAGTGGGGCACGCCGCCGACCCAGCGATATCGGCCGCCCCGCGCGTTCTCCTCCTGCGCCTGCCTCCCCAGCTCGGGGTCCAGGACGCCGCCCACGTGCGTGATGCGGATCCGCGATCGCGGCGGCAGGCGCCGCGCGGCGAGGGCGACGCGCATCGGGTCTTTCTCCGGGCGAAGGTGGCCGACGACCGCCACGCGGAAGTACGTGCTGGGCGGGTGTGCGCCGTTCGCGCGGCACGCGGACACCGACTGATAGATGACCCGCGCCTTGGCTCGATGCTCTTCACCCAGCTCGCCCAGTCCCATGCGCTGGAGCACGACCAACCGCTGGGCGAGGTCCAGCGACGCCTGCGCGTCGCGATCCGTGCGGATGTCGCGGTAGAGATCGGTTCCGGTGAGGACGACGATCAGCGGCGCGTTCGGCCGCTCATCGGCGAAGCGCCGGATCGACGGATGGCTGCGGCGGGCGTGCAGCGCGATGAGCGCGTCGGACGCTGCACCGTCGTACGCCGTCGTGAGCCGAACGCGATGGCCGAGCCCCTCGAGAATCCGCCGATACCGGGCGGCGGTGATCCAGTTTCCGGCGCGCGCCTCCGGCAGCTCGGGGGTGACGACGGTGACGTCCATAGCGGGCTCAATCGTCCGCGGCGCAGGTGCGGAAGCCGCACCAGACGTCGCGTCGGTCCGGCGTGTAGAAGTTGCGCCACGTGTTGCGGATCAGGCGGCTGCGCGTGGTCCAGCACCCGCCGCGAAGGACCTTGTGGTTCCCGAACCAGGGCTGGGAGTACTCCTTGTACGGATCGGGCACGAAGCCCGGAAAGGGTCCGAACCAGTCCGCCGTCCACTCCCATACGTTGCCGATCATCTGCCGGCAGCCGAAAAAGCTATCGCCGGCCGGTAGGGCGGCCACGTCGACCGTGCCGCGCGCGCGCCAGTCCAGGTTCGCGCGCTCGGGAGTCGGGGGCTCGTCGCCCCACGGGAACCGCCGGCGTCGCCATCTCGCGGGTCCGGCGCCGTTCCCACTCGGCTCCGCGGACGCGGCCATCTCCCACTCCACTTCTGTCGGCAGGCGGCGACCGGCCCACCGGCAGTACGCGTCGGCCTCGTACCAGCACACGTGGATGACCGGTCTATGGGGTTCCAGCGGGACCGTCTGGTCGAACACGCGGCGGAGCCAGCGCGTCGGGCCATCGGACTGCCAGTACACGGGATGCTGCGCGTCTACGCTCGTGCGCCAGGCCCAGCCGGCATCGCTCCAGTGGCGGCGGTCCCGATATCCGCCATCGTCCACGAACGCCGCAAACTCGCCCTGGGTCACGGGCGCCCGCGCGATGTGGAACGGCCGAACCTCGACCACGTGGCCCCATTTCTCATTGTCGAACACGAACGCGCCGTCCCGGGCATACTGTCCCGAGTCCCCTGGCTCGGCGCCGATGAGAAAGGACCCGCCCGGCACTTCGGCATCCCCCGGCCAGGGGCCGGCCGCTCCTGCGCCCTCGTCTCCCGTCGGTACGCCAAGTTGAGGCGCTGGGTACCCATGAGTCTGGCGGGTGTAGGTCAGGGCCTCGTCGTGCATGTCCTCGTGGAGGAGCGGGAGCACGTGAAAGTACCGAACGTCATCGGTCCATGGCGCCCGTTCGAGGAATTCTCGGCTCTCGCGCAGGACGCGCTCCATGTAGGCGAGGGTGTCGCGGCGCGTGGGGAGCATGAGGTCCCAGCGCGTGTCGTGAGCGACCGCGGCCGAGTCGTAGAGGGAATCGCCATCCGCGCGAATCGGCGCCCGGCCGCGCAGGTGGCGCTGGGCCCACCTCTCCTGGAACCAGGCGACGTGGCCGATCTCCCACAACGGCGGGTTCACGATGCGCATCAATGGGCCGATCATCTGCTCGTCGGACAGATCGTCCACCAGCTCGAGGGTGCGCATCCGCGCTTCTTCCAGATGGGCGACGACCTCTTCGGCGGTGGTCGGCGGCGACGTCGACAGCGTGATTGCGCTACCCTTCCTCGACGGAGATGGCGCCGGGCGTTCCCGTCGTGAGCGCGCCGATGAGGGCCGCGTCGACCCCCCGCCGGCGAAGCTCTCGCAGGAGGTCTTCGCTGCGATCCGGCGACACGGCGATCAGCAGTCCGCCGGACGTCTGGGCGTCGGCGAGCACGGTCCGCGTCTCAGCATCCACGCCGCGAGACCAATTGACGAACGGTTCGAGGAACTCTTCGTTCGCACGACTGCCGCCAGGCACGACGCCCTCGGCGATGAGCTCGCGGACGCGCGGCAGGACCGGAACCGACGCCGCGTGGACCTCGGCGGCGGTGCCGCTGGCGAGGGCCATCTCGCGCAGGTGCCCCAAGAGGCCGAATCCGGTGATGTCGGTGCAGGCGTGCGCGCCCGCGTCCAGCATCGCTTCGGACGCGGCGCGGTTGAGCGCCGCCATCACCTGCGTGACGCGGTCGATCTCGCTGTCCGAGAGGAGGCCCTGTTTCAGCGCGGTGCTCAGCACGCCCGAGCCGAGCGGCTTGGTGAGGATGAGCGCGTCGCCCGGTTGGCCGCCCGAGTTCGTGACGATCCGGCGAGGGTCCACCGTTCCGATGGCGGCATAACCGCACTTCGGCTCCGGGTCGTCCACCGTGTGGCCGCCAACCACGTCGACACCCGCCTCGCGGGCTTTCTCGGCTCCACCGCGGAGGATCTCTTCGAGCACGCTCCAGGGAAGCTGATCCCGTGGAAAGCCGGCGAAGCTGAGCATCGCGATGGGCTTCGCTCCCATGGCGTAGACGTCAGAGAGCGCGTTCGCAGCCGCGATGGCGCCAAACGAGTAGGGATCGTCCACCACGGGCGTAAACACGTCGATGGTCAGAGCAAGGGCAAGCTCGTCCGATAGCCGATAGACGGCCGCGTCGTCGCTGGTCGCAAACCCGACGAGGAGATTGGGATCTGTTGGAAGGGGGAGGCCGCCCAACACGTGGGCGAGATCGGCAGCGCCGATCTTCGACGCTCAGCCCGAGCAGTGGGCCAGGCTCGTGAGCCGCACGTGCTCCGTGCTCGCCATCGGACACCTTCTTTCGTCGGGTGGTCGCGGCCCCGTCGATCTCGGCGCCGCGCGAACAAAGAATACCGGATTCGTCGGCGCGCTCGCTGACCATCGTCGTGCTGCCCGAGCCGGATCGATGCGCGGGGGCTTACGTGAGGGCAGCCGACACGCCGGGCGTGTGGCGCCGGGCGAAGGACACCATGGTGTCGATTGCGCGAATCGTCTCCGGCTGGTCGGGCGATGGGCGCATCCGATGCTCCGACAGGCCCACGAACGTCTCGACCTCGATGGGGCCGCCCCGCGCGCGATACGAGGCGATGAAGCGCTCCTGCATCTCCAGGGGGTGGTTCCCGTCGTTCTCCTTGAGCACCATGAGAATCGGCGGCAGCTCGATCCCCTCATCCTCCTCGACGACCGTCTGCGGGCTTCCCTCCGCCATGGCCTGCTCCGAGCCCCAGTACTCCAGATGCGCGGCGACCAGCTCCTTCCGATCCT
The DNA here is from genome assembly GCA_035652535.1 of Chloroflexota bacterium. Taxonomy (NCBI): domain Bacteria; kingdom Bacillati; phylum Chloroflexota; species Chloroflexota bacterium. The sequence goes on along the minus strand of DASRDP010000130.1, from coordinate 8,457 downwards.
CCCGCTGCGCGAATCGAAACCGGAAGAGCGGATCGATGACAGGCCAGCCGGCGATGACGTATGCGAGGGTCGCGTCGACCTCAGGTCCTTCCTCGAGGGGCAACGAGGCATATCGCGGGTCGCGCGGGCGGAGGGCGCTCAAGACGACTTGGTGCCCGCCGCTCGAGTTGCCGAAGGCCCCGACCGCGGGCGCGCCATGGAAGTCCGCTGCATGCGCCTTGAGCCAGCGAATTCCGAGGTTCACGTCGGCGATCGACGCCGGGTAGCCGGCCTCGGGCGGCTGGTGAAAATCGAGCGCCGCGACCAGAATGCCTCGGGCGGCCAGCGCCTCATCGATTCCGACGTTGTTCATGCGGTCGCCGTTGTGCCACGCGCCGCCGTGAACGTCGACGATGGCCGGGAACGGGCCCTCGCCGAGTGGCCGGTACAGTCGTGCCAGCCAGGCCTTCCCGTCTTGCACCTGATACTTGACATCCTGGACCTCTACCGCGAACGGCTCGCCGTTGGCCTGGGTTGGCATCTCATGTCCTCCCTTCGGGCTTTCGCTGGTCGTTCGCGAGCGCCTCGTCGAGATACTCGGTCCGGAGAAATTCACGCACCGGCACGCGGGGCGCACCGGTCTCATCGCATAGCTTCCGCATGGCCCGGTCCAGCACGTCGGCTTCCACCTGGACCCGCCAGTAGGGGGCCACCTCGTCATAGGCCGCGCGCGCGATGTCCAGGCTGTCGACGCCCCAGTCGCGCGAGTACCTGAGCAGCGTCTCGAGGGTCCCGTCCACGTTGGTCATGCAGTACCGCATGGCCTTGACGTATGCCCGCACGAAAGCGCGAACCACGTCCTCCCGTTCGGCGATCATCTTCGGCGTGCAGTAGATGCCCGAACCCGAGGGGCTCGGGGCATAGTTTGACTCGTGCCCGAAGCTCCGGTAGCCGGCCTTCGCCGCGATGATCGACCAGGGCGCGCCCAGCGTCGCCGCGTCCCCGAGCCCGTCGTTCAGCATGTCCCACTGCTCCTTGTGCGAGCCGGGCACGCTGCGCGTCGTGATCTCGTCCTGGAGGAGATCCAGCTTGTGGAGGGCGAGGATGTTGGTCAGCTCGGTGATGAACCGCCGTTCCTGGTCCTCATTGCCGCCGCCACCGGGGATGAGGATGTGGGCGAGTTGCTCGGGAGATTCGATGCCGGGCCGCGCCATGAGGACGTGCGAGGACTCGCGACTCGATACCCCGCAGATCTGGCGAACGGGCTTCCCAGCCAGGAACGCCTTGTAGGCCGCCATGCCGGCCGTGAAGTCGACGTCGCCCCGCGCAATTCCCTCGAGTCCCGCGCCGTACTGGATCACGCCCTCGAGTCCTTGCTCGGCGAGGAATCCCTTGTCGATCGCGACGAAGAGCGGAGCGAAGAAGGGGGCCGGGCGCGGTGTGGAGATGCGTACGATGGTTGCCATCTCGCCTCCTCGCGGGGGGTCGGGTCAGCGCTGGGAGAAGAATGCCGTATTCGCCGAGAGACACGACGCGTATCCAACTGAGTACCCGATGGTCGGTCGAGGTGTCAAGAACCTGCTGTGCGGGAACGCGGCCGCCGGAGCGGGCGACGCCATGCAGCGAGCGCCTGCTGGCGGTCGCCGTTCGCCGCTGAGGTATGATTTCCAATGATTTTCACTCGGAGAGGCACCATGCGCGCTTTGGCAACCCTCGGTTTGTTGGCACTACTCCTCAGTCTCTCGCACGTCGGCGCCGCCGCGGCTCAGGAATGCGACGATTCATCGATGAGCGCCGCGTCGACGTCTGACGATGCCGGCACTCGGGCGTGCGAATCGGCGGGCTTTTTCGACATCGGCGTTCACATTGACTGCAGTGACTCTCAGCTTCAGCCATCCGACAACTCGTTCACCGGTTCGCCACGGTTACCGCGCTGCGAGTCGGCAGCGAGCACGGTCCACAGTGCCGTTACCGGCGTGAGGAGCGATAAGGCGGGGTCTCGGTTCGGCCAACGACAATCGGCGCCGTCCCGGCCGGCAGGCGGTCGGTATCCGACTCAGTACGGTGGCGCGACCGCGCCGGCCAGGGTATCGAGCAGCGGGAACACGTCGAACTGCGCAGGCTGCGGACGCTGAGGCGCGCGAAAAGGGGGCGTCGGAACTTCCGGCGCCCCCTTTTCGCTTCGTTTCAGGCTGAGACGGCCACGCGGCTTGCGCGCCGGGCCTCGACCTCCGGGCGATACTTCTCGCACAGGGCCACCCAGCGCGCAGCGTTCTTCCGCGCTTTCTCCTCGTTGGCCGCCGCCTCGACGGGGTCCCGCAGCGCAAAAGCGTGCGGTGCACGGGGCGGTCCGATGTTGACGTATCCGGCGTACTCGTAGAAGAGGTGCCCGCGGCGGGCGCGCGGATCTTCTTCGCCAGCGCCGCCGAGCCCCGGCGCGATGTCCGCCGTAACTCGCCGCGCCGCCTCTACGTCTCCGTCCTCGACGGCCTGGAGGAGGCGAAGCACCGGCCAGATACCGGCCCAGATATGGTGCGACCAGCACCCCGATGCGCCCATCTCGTAATAGGGGTAGAGCTGGGTCTGATTCACGAAGTGCGCGATCTTTCCGTGAATCACACTATGGAGCCGCTGGAATTCGAGGGGCGTGCGATGGCTATCCTTCATCGCCACGATGTTCGGCAGCTTGACCAGGTCCTGGAAGACGTGGACGGGGATGTGAACGTGGTGATTGACCGGGTTGTGGTAGATCATGATCGAGATGTCCGGGAACATCTCGGCGATCTCGCGATAGAACGTGGCGATGTCCGGTATGGGAAGCGGCTCGTAGTGGGGCAGCCCGAGGAGGACTCCCTGTCCTCCGACATCTCGGACGAAGGACATCCGGCGCACGACATCGCGCGGGTTCGCGGAGGTGACGCCGAGCATGAGGGGCACGCGGTTGTTCACTGCCTCGATGCTGGCGACCACCAGCTTCTGAAACTCCTCATAGAAGAGGTTCCACGTCTGTCCGAAGGTGCCCGTGGTCGCGATGAGCCCGACGCCATCCTCGATGACGCGGTCCAGGGCATCCCGGAGCGAGTCGGTGTCGACCGTGTCGGTCGCGGTCAGCGATCCTGCATCCGGTGTCGAAAACGCGGGCATCATGCCGCAAATCCCGTGAAGCTCGTCTGGAACGTAGGACATCCGGGCAACCCTCCCTCATGAGTTGAGGGCATCTTAGCCCAGCGACCAGCCCGTGACAACTGGCGGCGGCCGGCGCGTTCGGACTGTGGCCTTTGTATGGCTTTTGTAGACCTTTGTGGTCCTTCGAGCAGACGTTTACCCGCGCGATACGCTCCGCAACGGACCCGTCGCCCCGCAACCAGGATAACAACGCGGACCCCGAGGCCGGCTCAGCGCCGCGCGATGACATCAGGGACAAGGGAGTCCCTGAGATGATTTGAGGGATCGATGAAGCAGGGAGCAAGCGATCAAACCTGGACGTACGACAGCGTCAACGACGTGTGGATCTCCGCCGACGATGCGATCACCCTCGACGGATCAGTCGTCCGCCAGTTGGCTCGCCAATGCCTCCGAGCGCGCCGGCAGCGCGCCCTGAAAAGCCTCGAAACCGCCTATCGCCGCGCGCCGGGCATCGAACGCGCATATCGCCAGGCGCTCGTAGAGATCCTCCGCGGCGACTGGGCGCTCCCCCTCGCGTCGTAAGTCAGCCAAACGCCCTGGCCGGTGCGGCTCAAGGCGCCTCGTCTCCGAGAAACACGCCATTGCGCTTGGTGTTCGGGCAGATCGGGTGGGCAAACATGCTCGGACCATCCACCGCCGCGTACACGATGTCGTCGCTGAGCGGCCCGTCTGGCGGGTTGAGTCCGGCGAGGTCGCGGGCGCGTTTCGCGACCTCGTGGTCGGCGCAGGACGTGTCGCCGCTTACGCCCAGCCCGCCAACGATCCTCCCGTCCTGATAGAGGGGCACGCCCCCTCCAAACGTGATGATCCCGGCCGCGATTTGATTTGCGCCGATTCCCGGCTGACTCGGCGCCGATAGCGCGCGCGGGTCGAACGGGTTGGAGTTGTTGAGCCCGGCGAGCGAATGGCCGGGCTGGGTGAGGGTGTACATTCGGGCCGTCGGCAGGTCGAAGTCGTCGAGGCTGAACGCGTTCGCGGTGTACGCCTTCGCCTCCGCGATCGCCCGGCTACCCGGAAAAACCTGAGTTGGGTCGTCGGTCGACGTGTTGACCGCGCAGAGCTGGCCCTGCCGATTGACGATGGCGCCCCACATGCGCGAGCCGCCGAATATTCCGCCCGCGTCCGTGTCGGGGCCGAGGCTCACGCTGATTCCCGTGCCGGAAGCGGCGTCGCGGAGCAGACCCTGGAGTTCCGCCGCGGTGGGCAAGCTCGCGCAGCCGGGCGTCTGCGCTTGCTGCGCGCGCGTGGGCGACGCGGACGCGGCCGCGACCAGCGCCAACGCCGTCAACGGAAGCCACGTGCGGGACCACTGCATGATCAGCCTCCATCTATCCATCGTTGATCAGTTCCGCCCCACTGGGGACCCCAGCATATCCACAGCGCGCGTGCTCGGCAACTCCGTACGGGTACTTTCGTCCTATATCGGGCGGGCTCGCCGGATGAGATGATGCGAGCGGCGCTCGCTGGAACGAAACGAGGCGAACTTATCTGCGTGCCGGGCCCCGCGAGAAATGTGCGGGAGGCGGCGGCGAAAGGAGGGGAGATCGAGAGCGATCGAGAACACCGTTCGACGTGCGACGAGCTGACACAGGAGGAAAACATGCAATCAATTCGGATCATCTTGGCGGCCACCGCAGCCGCTGTCGGCGTGGTCGGTGGCTGGATCGCATATAGCAGCGCTTCGCCCGTGAGCCTCGCCCAGACGGCGCCGCCGCTCCCGCTGCCACAGAATTCGGTCTGCTATCTCGTCGGAAACGGCGAAAATCCTGCCGCCGGCGCGGTGCTCCACACGGATAATTTCGGGAACGATTTCGTTGGGATCGGGCGGCTGGTGCTGATGTGCGAGGGAGCCGCGAAATACGCGCCAACGCCCGCGGGCGGACCACCCGCGAATCTAGCCCCGCCGAGCGACGATCAGGCGACAGTCTCCGCCTGCTATGTGGTCAATGAAGACCAGGCGAACCGTCGATCCAAGCCGTACCGGCTGACAACGCGCAATTTTCAGGGCGACACGGTGTGGGCTGGCAACGCGGTGCTGATGTGCGAGCAGGCCACGAAGGTGCCACTCACGGTGCCCGTCGGATCGACGCAGCCCCCGCAGCCGCCGACCGACATCACCCCGCCGACAAACCCCTACGTCGCGGAGTGCTTCCTAGCTCGCGAGGGGAAGACCATCAACCAGCCGTTCACCCTGGTAACCCGGAACTTCGGGCCCGATACGATGAGCGTCGTTCGTTCGACGTTCCTTTGTGAATCCGCCGCCAAGCTGCGCCTGACCGCCGCCGGCAACACGACGACGGTGACTGGCCTCGCCAATCGGGAGGTAGAGGAATGCTTCGCGGTTCTCGGCGGTGACGAGCCGGCGAAATATGTCGCGCTCGATACCGCGAACTTCGGCGTCGACGTTGTCTCGGTGCGGCGCGCCGTCTTCATGTGTGAGCGGGCGGAGAAGGCGCCGCGCTTCATCTTCCCGACGCCAATGAGCAATCCCGCCGCGGCGCTGGCTTCGATCACCATCACCCGCGGGGAGGGTGTGTCCGGCGACGAATGATCCGGAAGCTTCCCGACGCTTCCGCCTGCCGGGTCTCTTCACCCCGAGCGCGTGCGCCGCCCGTCAACCGACGGGCGGCGCACGCCCGGTGCGCTGACGGATCGGAAAGCGACGGGCCTGCGCTACGCCGTGGAGACCGTGGCGACCAGCGTGGCGATCCCCGTGAGCACGAAGATCGACGCAGCGGCGATCTTGATGGCGCGCGCGGGGAGTCGGCGGCCCAGGACCGAGCCGACGAGGATGGCCAGACCGTCGGCCACGACCATCCCGAGGCTCGAACCCAGCCAGACGGGCACGAAGTCATGGACCTGGCTCGCGATGGTCACCGTCGCCAGCATGGTCTTGTCCCCCAGCTCGGCGAGGAAAAAGGTGATTGCGACGGTTGCGAAAGGTCCGAACCGTTCGCGCGCATTCCCCCCATCGTCGTCATCGTGCGTGTCGCCGCGGATCGTCCACAGTCCGAACCCGATAAAGGCTGCGCCGGCCGCGATGCCGATCCAGAACCGCGGGAGCGTGAGGCCGAGGAACTCGCCGATGCCGACGGACAGCAGGTGCACGAGGAGTGTCGCAACGAGGATAGCCGTAAGGACTGTCCGTGCCGTGAAGCGGGTCGCGAAGGCGAGGCTGACGAGCTGGGTCTTGTCACCCATCTCAGCCAGGCCAATGAACACGAGAGCCTGCGCGAAGGCCACCATAGTTGTTGCTCCCCCAGACGGTGGGCTTACGTCTGGAAACGAGGGCGAAAAAAAAGACCCTCGACCCACCCAGACCGCCTTGCGAGCGGCTGTGGACCGAAGGTCTGGCTGGGCTCGCGAGCGCGAGCTGGTGGGACCAGGGGCAAACCCCAGCGTGTTGATCCCACCCCGATCGTGGCGACCGGCAGTTACTCCCCTTCGGGACGCTGCTGGAAGCAGTGTACCAGCCTGATGTCTGCTCTATCCATGTCACCCCTCCGGTCGGTTTAAGTTTTGAGGCAACACGTGTCACCCGTCCGGTCGGTTTAAGTTTTGAGGCAACACGTGGCGGCGCGACGGCGCCGCTGATCGCCGCTTCACCGTCCGCTCACAGAGCGGTAACACTACTCGGCGGGCGTCGCTTCAACACCGGGGTCGGCGAGAGAGGGATGATCAAGCGGCGGCGTTGCCATGCGCGCGTGCTGGACGCCCTTGCCAATCAGCGCCTTCGCGACGAGCGCTTGGAGATCCTGGTCTTCCGCGTCGCTGAATCTTCGGATGACCTCGTCGTAGGCTTCGATGGATTCGTGCTCGCGTCCTGACTCCGTGAGTCGAATGCCCTTGTTCAGCAGCGCCTTCGCGACCTGGCGACGGAGCACGTTATCGTCGGCGTCGCCGAAGCGCCGGACAGCCTGGTCGTACGCGGCGAGTTCTTCATCGGTACGGCCGAGGTCGCCCAGTCGGATTCCCTTGTTCACCAGCGCGATGCCGGCCTGCTGCTGCAGCTCGGGCGCCGAGTCGGACGTACACCGCTGGATGACCGCGTCGTACGCTTCGAGCGCTTCCGTGTCGCGGCCCTGCTCGCCAAGGCGAATGCCCTTGTTCAGGAGCGCCTGCGACACCGCGCCGCTCAGAACCGGGTCGGTGGCGTCCGCAAACCGTGTCACGAGCTGCTCGTAGGTGTCCAGCTCCTCGGACGTCCGCCCCAGGTCCGCCAGGCGGAGGGCCATGTTGATGAGCGCCATTCCCACGTTTTGCTGCATTTCCGGTTCCGTCGCCTCGCCGAAACGGCGTACAACCTCTGCGAACGCCTCGACCGCGGCGTCATTTGCGTCTGCCGTCATGAGCGGACCCCTTTCGGCTGATCAGATTCGGGCTGTTCCGGCGGGTTCCTGGTGAGGGCCGGGTGGCGAAGCTCCATGAGGGCGGCGCGCGTCAGCAGCGCGGTCAGCTCCGCGTTCTTCCGCTGGAGGTCCTCCGTCGCCGACATCTCTCGCAGCCGCATAACCCGCTCGTCCACGAGCGCGGCATCGTCGCCGTCCTTATCGGCAAACCACGTTGCGTGCAGCTCCTCCAAACGGGCGATCTCGGCTTGGAGTCGGTCGATCTGGTGACGGATCTCGTCGTACTCACGCTGCCGGCGCTTTTTGACGAACGGGAAGACTCCTGCCACGTCGATGAGCGGCGCGGAGCCGGTGACACCGGTCACGGCCCGACGTTGGTTGACGGGCCTCGTGGGTGGAGCTGCCTGCGTGGCCCGCTGGACCGATTCGAGCCTACGTCGTTCGAAGGACTCGCGGTCGGACCGCTCGGGAAGCGTCCCGACCGATTCCTCTTCGACGCCTGGCGGTTCGCCTGCCATCGTCTCCTCGCCCTTCTGGACGAACAGCCGCATCACGGCGTCCCCGACCTCCTCGCGCTCCGCTCGGAGCTGGATCGGCACGGCCAGCGACTCACGGGATGCGACGACGGTCGCCATGCCGGTGCTCCGTGTCTCGCAAATGCGAGGCAGGCGGATCTCCGCATGCGCGCGCTCCGCCTTGGTCGGTGTCACCATCGAGAGGATGGCGTCCGACCATTCACGCTCGCGATGGACTCCCTCGAGCGCAAAGCGGGACTCGGATGTCACGCGGGCGAGCGCGGGGCTGCTTCGCACCAGGTGCTCCCGCTCTTGCAGGCTCACAATCAGCGCCAACCGTGCGGGATCGGCCCCTGCGCGCGAAGGCGGCCTGGTACGCGCGACGCGCTCTTCCTGTTCTGGCTGAATGGGCGGGTGGGCGACTCGTC
>DASRDP010000129.1 GCA_035652535.1 Chloroflexota bacterium | reverse complement strand
GCCCATTTGACCCCCGCGAGCACGGCTGGATAAAGATGGAATACAGGCAGGGCGATGTCCGGGACGCGGCGGCGCTGCGAGCGGGTTTCGAGGGCGCGGACGTCGTCGTGCACCTCGCCTTCATGATCACTGGCAACGCGCCGGCAAAGACCATCCGCGAGATCAACGTCACGGGCACGCTGAACGCGTTCAGGGCCGCAGGGGATGCCGGGGCGCAGCGGTTCATCTATGCCTCCTCGGTCGCCGCCTATGGTTTTCATGCCGACAACCCGGTGGGAATGCGCGAGGACTGGCCGGTCCGGCCCGCCGACCGGCTCTTCTACGCCCGCGAGAAGGCGGAGCTCGAGGAGATCCTGTGGCGCGAGGCGCGCGCAAATCATGGTCCGGCGCTTTACATGGTCCGTCCGCCGATCGTGCTCGGGCCGCATGCGGCGGGCGCCAAGGAGTTTCTCCCGCGCCCGCTCGAGCGGGCGGGCCGCAGGCTACTGGCCGCCGCCGGCCGTCTTCGCTTACCGGTTCCGGCTCCCAAAGCACCGGTGCAGTTCATCCATCAGGATGATGTCGGCCAGGCGTTGCTTAAGTGCGTGCTCGGTGAGGGGCCGCCGGGGGCCTACAACATCGCCGGCGACGGCGTCCTTTATGGGACTGATCTGGTTCGCGAGCTCGGTTTCACGCCTGTGCCGGTGCCCGCTCAGGTGTTCCACAGGGCCGCCCGCGCCGCCGCCGCCGTGCCCCGGGTTCCTCTGCTGCCTCCAGCCACGGATTGGGTGGAGGCGCTCAGCCACCCCGCGATCATGGATACGACCAAGGCGCGGGTGCAGCTGCGATGGCGGCCGAAGTACAGCGCGCTGGAGGCGCTTCGGGACACGCTGCGGTGAGACCGCGGGTGATCCCTGCCCGACGCCCACGGCGCCGGGCGCCGGGATCCAACCTACTGACGGCCGGCGATCGCCTCGGCCAGCTCTCCCTTGGTCATCCTTGAGCGGCCGCTGATGTCGAGTTTGGCGGCGCGCTCGTAGAGCTTTTGCTTGCTGTGCCCCTCGAAATCGACACCGCCATAAGCCTTGCCTTTGTTCTCGCGGGCGCGGGGGTTCTTGGACCGCGGGTCTGAGGGACCTCTGCGCTTTTTGGGCTCCCAGCGGTCGCCGACCTTTTCGAAGCTGTGCTTGACCGCCGCGTAGGCGACGCGGTGAGCGCGCTCACCCTCACCGTATTGCTCCGCCGCCTGGTCGTGGGCCTTGGCGAAGGTCCGTTGGGCTTTGGCGGGTGAGCGCTTGACGGTGTCCGGAATCTCCGACTTCTTCGCTTTTCCGCCGCGCGTGGTCTTGGGCATGACTCTCAGACCTCCTCAAAAAGGCTCTTTCAGAGCTACCCGTTTTGCCCCGGCAGGGCGCGCCTGAACGAAGTGCGGAGCTGACTGTCCGGCCGCGGACGATGAGGCTCGTTTGTCGGCGGTGACTCGGGGAAAGCCTAGGCGCTAGGCCCTGGGAGGTGGCATGAGAGAACCGAGCTTCCAAATCATGAAACTTGCGAGGGGCAAGCACTCCTCGCCTCGCCACGGCGCGTGCGTGATGGAGCTGGCATCAATGCTCGCGGGGGAGCGTTTCAGCGACCGGCCACGATCGGTCTCGCCCGTAATCGCGGCCTTTCTACGTGGCTACAACGATCTTGTAGACGATCGGCGACGCCAGGACTTGATCCGCTACGCCTCGGAGGCCGTGGGAACGGCCGCCTCTGAGGAAGTCGAGTGCGCCCGCGCCGCGCGGCTGGTGGAATGGGCAGACGAGCGGTGGGGTCAGGGAGCCCGCCCCGGCGTGCTGGGGACCTTCGGGTCGTTCTGGGCGCGACGGCTACCCCCGACCGATCCTGATAGCGCGGGCGTCTACGCGATTCGCTCGATCCACCGAGGCACCGGCCGCGTCCATGGGGAGGTGCTCGCGGTGCTCGAGGAGCTGATCGCGATGGGTGACCGGGAACCTGCCCGGGAGCGCCCGCGCAAGCGGTGTAAAGCCGCCGCCTGAGTCCGGGCGCTCGCAATCACGACGCAGCCCGAGGCGATCGACCAAATCTCGGGGTTCTAGGGTTGATCGCCGTTCGGCGATCGCCTACCGTTGCGACCCAATACAAGTCAACGACTGGGGAGGGGGTTGCTTTGCCCGGATATTTCGAGCGTCGGCGCCTTGCGCGCGCAACGGCCGGATTGCTTGTGGTGGTGGCGTTGCCGCTCGCGTCATGCGGCGGGAGCACGAACAGCGGGGCCGACGGCGTACGCCACACCATGCACGCATTCGTCAACGATCTGATCGACGGGAACTACTCAGGGGCCTGCGGTCTGCTGACAAACGCCGCCAAGGCGGGTATCGGCGGCTCTCAGTGCGCGCAGAAGCTGACGCTGGCGATGTCGCTGTCCGGAAGCCACGTCAAGGACACCATGCGGCGCCAGGCTCGCAAGATCGATCACTGGCCGGTGTCCGTGCACGGAAGCACGGCCACGGTCCACAACACCAACGGGTCCACGACGCATTTCGTCAAGAGCGGGGGACGGTGGCTGATCGGCAGCGGTGGCCTTAGCACCCAGTGACGGGCTGAGACTACGCCTAGCACCCAGTGACCGGCTGAGACTACGCCGGCTTGCGCGAGCCGCGGTCGACGCTCACGTGCTGAAAACCGAAGCGGCCCTTGATGCACAGGTTGCCGCGGGTGATGTCATGGTCGTCCGGCGAGGTCACCTTGACGATCTGGTTGTCCTGCACGTGAAGCGTCAGATTGCACCCCACCCCGCAGTAGGGGCAGATGGTGTCGGTCTCGGTTTGACGCGATTCGTCCCAGGCCGCCGCTTCGCGCAGCTCGTGCTCGGAACGGAACATGAGCGCTCCGGTGGGGCAAACGGCGATGCAGTTGCCGCAGTACACGCAGGCTGAGTCGGGCAGCGGGTTCGCGTACTCGGTCGAGATGCGGGCGTCGAAGCCGCGTCCGGCGACCGTGATCGCGAACGTGTTCTGATACTGCTCGCCGCACGCGTCGACGCACTTGTAACAGAGGATGCACTTCGAGTAATCGCGGACGTACAGATCGTTGTCGACCTTCACGGACGACTGCACGGTGGCGGCCGTTTGGCCGTCCGGGGTCTCGTGGTGCCCGGTGCGCTTGCCGTCGCGGTCCGGGTCGGGGGGCGCGGGGGGCCCGTAGCGCTCGGGGCGGCCGTCGTACCGGCGCAGGTACTCCTGCGCCGCCGGCGTGATCGAGAGGTCGACCGACGAGGCCAGAAACTCGATCACCATTTTTCGGCTGTGACGCACGCGCGGAGAGTCGGTGTGGATCACCATGTCCGGCTCGACCTTGCGCGCGCAGGCGGGGATCAGCGCACGCGCGCCCTCCAGCTCGACCACGCAGATCCGACACGCGTTGGCGGGAGCGAGGGTTTCGCCATAACACAGCGTGGGCGTGTCGATACCCAGCTGGCTGCATGCATCCAGAATCGTGGAGCCTTCAGGCACCTCCACAGGACGACCGTCGATTGTCACGGAGATCATCCGCGCCGGGGGCTCAACGGGGACCATGGGTAGCTCGATCATGTGCCTATTCCTCCATTGAAGACCTTAAGTCGCCCAATCGCCGACTCAATCGCGGAGGACGCGGTCTGCCCGAGCCCGCAGATCGAGGCATCTCGCATTGCCTCACCGATCTCGGCGATCAGCCCGAACTCGTCTTGCACGCTGCCGCGTGTCTGCCCGGAGCGCAGTCTCGCGAGCGCCTCCTCCTGACGCACCGTGCCGACGCGGCACGGGACGCATTGCCCACAGCTCTCATCGCGAAAGAACGCCGCGATCGCGGCCAGCAGCTCTGGCAGGTTCAAGCGCTCGTCGACCACCAAGACCACGCCCGAACCTAGCGTGGTGCCCGCCGCCCGCGCGTCTTCGAAGGTCAGCGGCATCTCGAGCTCGTCGGGTGTGATGAAGCTCCCCGCGGCGCCGCCGAGCAGCACGGCGCGGAGAGTTCGCCCCGCGGTCACGCCGCCTGCCAACTCGAGCAGCTCCCTTACCGTGGTGCCGAACGGCACCTCGTATGTCCCAGGCCGCGCGACCGCGCCGCACAGACAGAACAACTTCGGACCCGTGGAGCGTTCGGTCCCGATGCGCGCAAACGACGCGCCTCCCTCGAGCACGATCGGCAACACGTTGACCAGCGTCTCCACGTTGTTTACGACGGTGGGCTTGCCGAACAGACCACGATCGACCGGGAATGGAGGCTTGTTGCGCGGCTCTCCGCGGTACCCCTCCATCGAGGCGAACAGAGCCGTCTCCTCGCCGCAGATGTATGCGCCCGCGCCCTTGCGCAGCTCGATATCGAAGCTCCCGCCGCGCCCCAGGATGTCGTCACCGAGCAGTCCTCGCACACGCGCCGCCTCGAGCGCCAGCTCCAGGCGGCGCTGTGCCAGGGGATACTCGCCGCGAATGTAGATGTAGCCCCGCTCGCAGCCGGTTGCGTACGCGGCGATCGTCATCGACTCGATCAGCGAGAACGGATCCCCCTCCATGATCACTCGGTCCTTGAACGTGCCGGGCTCGGATTCGTCGGCGTTGCAGATCAGGTAATGCGGCCGGCGCGGTTGGCGCGCGACGGCCTCCCACTTGCGCCCGGTGGGGAACGCGGCGCCGCCTCGCCCCATCAGCTTGGAGTCGACCATCTCTTTGATCACGCCGTCGGGACCCAGCTCGAACGCGCGCCGGAGCGCTGCGTAGCCGCCGTTGGCGCGGTAGTCGTCGAGGCTCTCCGGGTCCGCCACGCCGATCCGCTTCAGGAGCGCGAGTCCAGCCTGCCCGGCCTGCGGAGGGACCGCGGTCGGGGGTTGCGCGGGTGTCTCGCCGTTCATCACAGCGAGCAGTCCATCGGCCGTGACGGAGGTGAGCTGGAGCTCGCGCGGCGACTCTCCGGACTCCACCAGCAGCGCCGCGGGCGCGCGGTCGCACTGGCCCAGGCAGGGACTCTCAAGCCAGGTGACGCCGTCCACCTCCTCGCCCTGCGGACCGATCTCCGCGGCGAGCTTCTCGACAAGCGAGTCAGAGCCGGCGCAGCAGCGGCACACCGCGTCGTTGCAGACGTGCAGGGTGCGCGGAGCACGAGGCTCAAGCGAGAACAGCGCATAGAACGTGGCCACGCCATATACGTCGGCCGGCGGGACGGTGAGCCGACCCGCTATGTAGTTGAGCGCTCCAGGGCTGACCCACCCGACGCGCTCGTGCAGCGCGTGTAATACGGGCAGCAGCTCGTGGCGCTGCCCTCGAGCGGCGTGCCCGCCGTGCGCAGCGTGTCCGTCGTCGCTCCGGTCAACTCCGGCCCACGCCGAGATGGGCGGGCCGAGGAAAGCGTCGACGGCGGCGCGCTCAGCCGTCGTCGGTTCGGCATCGAGCAGGCGGAGGTCCACGCTACGTGTCCGCCCGGCCGCTGGCGACTCCAGCCGTCTGGCGTGCGCCCCCGTTCAGCTTCTCAACGTGCACCGCCGTCGCCTTGAACTCCGCCGTCCCCGACTTGGGGTCTGTGGCGTCGATCGTCAGCAGATTGACGTCGACTTGGTCTGGGAAGTGAAACGTCATGAACGCGAGGCCGGGCCGCAGGTTCGGGTCAAAGCGGACGGGAGCGTTAATGGAGCCGCGCCGAGAGCTCACCTTGACGACTTCGCCGGGCTCCACACCGAGGTTCTCAGCGTCTTCAGGGTGCAGATCGAGGGTCTCGCCGCGACGGAGGGGGGAGCTGTAGAGGCCAGACTGGACCCCGGTGTTGTAGGAGTCAAGCCGCCTGCCCGTGGTCAGCCGAATCGGGAACTCATCGTTCAGCTCGTCGATAGGCGGCACCCAGGTCGTGACGGAGAACGGCGCGGGCCGGCCCTCGAGGGGCTCCGACCAGAGCCGTCCATGCAGGTAAAGGGAGCCCGGGTGATCCTCGCTCGGACAGGGCCACTGGATTCCTCCCAGCTCGTCCAGCCGGTCGTAGCTCATGCCGCCATGCATTGGGCTCAGCGAGCGCAGCTCGTCCCAGGCTTGCTCGAGTGTGGGTTGCCCCCAGTCGTGGCCTAGTCGGCGAGCCAGCTCGGCGATGATCCAGTGGTCGTCGCGGGCTTGGCCCGGCGGGTCCAAAGCCTTACGCATCCGCTGCACTCGCCGCTCGCTGTTGGTAACTGTGCCACCGTCGACCTCGCACCATGAGGCCGTTCCGGGCAAGACGACGTCCGCCATGTCGCAGGTCCGCGTCATGAGGATGTCTTGGGCAATCAAAAAGTCGAGACCTCCAAGCAACTCGATCGCCTTCTTCGAATCCGCCTCCGACTGCGCGGGGTTTTCGCCAAACACGTACAGCGTGCGCAGCTCGCCGCGCTCCATGGCCTCGAACATCTGCGAGAGATGCCAGCCACGCTTGGGCGGAAGCTCGACGCCCCAGGCGGCCTCGAACCGCGCTCGCGCGGCGTGGTCGTTCTGAACGTCCTGAAAGCCGGGCAGCCGGTCTGGGATCGCGCCCATGTCCCCGCCGCCCTGAACGTTGTTTTGACCGCGCAGCGGATTCAGCCCTGATCCATAGCGACCGACATGGCCGGTGAGTAGCCCGAGATTGATGAGCGAGAGAACGTTGTCGACCGCCGTGATGTGCTCGGTGATCCCGAGCGTCCAGCACAGAATCGCTCGGTCAGCGCGCGCGTAAGCGTGCGCAAGCTCGCGGATGGTCTCTGCGGGGACACCGGTCACGCGCTCGCCCTCCTCCAGGGTCCACGGCTCGACCGACTCGCGATACTCGGCGAAGCCCGTCGTCGCACGACCGATAAAGGTTTCGTTGGCGAGCCCGGCATGAATGATCTCGCGGCCGATGGTGTTGGCGAGCGCGATGTCGGTACCGACATCCAGCCCCAGCCACGTGTCGGCCCACTGGGCCGAGCCAGTGCGCCGCGGGTCGATCACGAACAGCCTCGCCCCGCGATGCACGCCCTTCAGCAGATGGTGGAAGAAGATGGGATGCGTTTCACGCGCGTTCGAGCCCCACAGGATCAGCAGATCCGTCTCCTCGACCTCCTTATAAGACGACGTCCCGCCGCCCGCACCGAACACCGTCGCCAGACCGACGACGCTAGGAGCGTGTCAAGTGCGGTTGCACGAGTCGATATTGCTCGACCCCATCACGGAGCGCGCAAACTTCTGAGCGAGGAAGTTCACCTCGTTCGAGGCTTTCGAACAGCTGAACATCCCGAACGATCGAGTGGCGTCCTGCTCTCTCGCGCGCGCAAGCCCCGCTGCCGCGAAATCGAGCGCCTCGTCCCACCCGGCCGGGCGAAGCGAACCGTTCTCGCGGATTAGAGGCTCGGTCAACCTGCCGCGCCGCTTTGGCATCTGATCACCTCCTTTCCTCAAAGTTTACGGCGATAGCTACGACCACCGGACACGGGGTCGCGCTGACGCAATTGTACGAATATGTCCACCCGCGAAGAGGTCGCGTGCAGCGACGCGAGTGAGTGCGCGCAGCGACGCGACTGAGTGCGCGCAGCGACGCGGGTGACTGCGCGCAGCGACGCGAGTGAGTACTCAG
This sequence comes from Chloroflexota bacterium, assembly GCA_035652535.1. Taxonomy (NCBI): domain Bacteria; kingdom Bacillati; phylum Chloroflexota; species Chloroflexota bacterium. Next base: position 5,834 of record DASRDP010000129.1, on the reverse strand, counting down.
CGGCGGGCGGCGCCACGGCGCTCGCCGGGTTGGGAGTCGGCGGCTGGGAGCGATCGGAGCGTTGGGAGTCAGCGGCTGGGAGCGACTGGCGGGTTGGGAGGTTGTCGGCGGGGTAGTGTGCGTGGCATGCCCGACCCCGAACCGACCAGAGACCCCGCGCGCGAGGAAGCCGCACGAGCCGCCGAGGAGAACCTGGGAGCGCAGGAGTCCGACGACGACGTGGTGGCTCGAGAGACCGCTGAGGCCGCAGCCGAGGCCGGGCGGATCGGGGGCCGCACGAGTTCCGAGCCGCCCCCGGTTGAGGATGTGGATGAGGCGCATCGGCCGCTGGCCGAAGCCGGCGAGGGTGAGGCCGAGGGCTTTGAGCAGGCGGAGCAGGAGTTGGTCGAGCACGCCTCCCATGGCGACCAGCACGCCGCACGGCGAGCCCTCGAGGACGCGCCACTCGCCGAGTCGGATGACGCCCGCGCGAGCGAGGCCGGCGAGGCCGACTTTGAACGCTCTAGCGAGCGCGACGACGAGTCCAGCTGACACCGCTGCTGGGTGGGAGCGCTAGTCCGTTAGACCCGCGCGGGCACTTCTTCCCGCACGCGCGGGAGAACATGCTCCGCATAAGCGGCGAAGAAGGCGTCCTGTTCGGGACCGATTTGCTGGATATATAGCTCGTCGAACCCAGCTTCGGCGTACGCGGTGATCGCCTTGATGTGGCGATCGGGGTCGGGGCCGCAGGGAACCTCTTCCGCGACCATCTCCGAAGTCACCAACTCGGTCGCCTGCTCGAAATGTCTTGTCGTCGGGAGGACCTGCGCCAGCTCGCCCGGAAGTGCTTCGTTTGGCCACAGGCTGTAGGCGATCCGCTTGGCGCGCTCCTGGTCGTCGTCAAAGCACGCCTTCATTCCACCCTGCACGGGCTTCTGGCCGCCGCCGTTGGTGCGGAAACGCTCCACGGCTTCTGCGTCGGGTTGGACCGTGCAAAAGCCGTCTCCGATGCGTGCCGCGAGGTCGATCGACTTGGAGCCGAACCCCGAGACGAAGACCGGCGGGGGCAGCTCGGGCAGGTCATAGATGCGCGCATTATCGACGCGGTAATGGCGGCCGCGGTGGTCCTGAAAGCCGCCTCGCCACAGAGTGCGCATCACCTCCACGGACTCCTCAAGCATCTCCAGGCGCTCGTCGGCGCTGGGCCAGCGGTCACCGAAGATGTGCTCGTTGAGAGCCTCGCCGCTCCCTACGCCCAGCGCAAAGTTTCCGTCGAGCAAGACGGCCGAGGTGGCCGCCGCCTGGGCGATTACGGCAGGATGAATCCTCAGAGTCGGACAGGTGACCGCTGTCGTCACCATGACGCCGGGAACGGCGCGCGCGATCGCCCCGATGACCGACCACACAAACGGGCTGTGCCCCTGCTCGTCGTTCCACGGGTGGAAGTGGTCCGAGATCCACAGTCCCTCGAATCCGGCGTCCTGCGACTTGACGGCGAGTTCGACCAGCTCCCGAGGGCCCCATTCCTCGCTTGAAAGGAAGTAGCCGATCTTCACCCGCCATTTACTGCCCGGAGCGCTTACCCGCTAATCGAACGATGTCCGACCACCGCCGGCTCACGGCGGTACGGAGTCGGAGGGCGGGGGTAGGGTGCGCTCATGGCGACGCAGGCCTTTGACGTAGTCGTAATCGGCGCGGGACCTGCGGGTGAAACCGTGGTATCGCGGACGGCCGACGCCTGGATGAGGACGGGTATCGTCGAACGCGAGCTGATCGGGGGCGAGTGTGCCTACTGGGCGTGTATTCCCTCGAAGACTCTCTTGCGCCCCGTAGAGGTCGTCAATGAGTTTCCGACCTACACCGAGGCGTATCTGAACGCGCTCGAGGCGCTTCCCTCGGGCTAGCTGGAATCGGCGTCCGAGGAATCGGCCTCGGCCTGGGTTTCGTCCCCGCCCTCGTCCTCGGCCGAGTTCGCGCGCTCGGCCGTGCGCGAGGCGTTCTCCTTGTTGTCGGGGGGAATCGCGCCGGGGACGCCGCCGTCGGCTTGCTTGCGCTGCCAGTCGCTGCGCGCCTGGTCGATCTCGGAGCCGAGCTCGTCGCTGCGTCGCTTCAGGCGGTCGGCTTCGCGCGCCAGCCGGTCGCCCGCCTGGTCAACCGCCCGGCCCTCCTTGATCTGCTTGCGTGTGGATCGCTCGCGTTCAGGGGCCATGGTCACAGCCTAGCCGCCTCGCGGCCGGCGCTGCCGTGTGTCGCGCATCGGTCCCCCGGGTAGCGGTTTTACGCGCTCGCCAATTGTCAAACGGGGACCGCGCTACGAGTCAGAACCGCTGCGAGTTGGAGGTGGACGACATGGTCGAACAGCTGATACGGGCCGCCGAGGCGCCAATCTCACTCTCGATCGGCGTGGCGCGGAAGAGCGTGGAATTGACGGGCCGCTTGGCAGGCTGGGCACTGACCGAGATCGTGGGCGTGCTCTCGCCCGATCGGCAAAACGGGTCATTCGCCTCGACGGACACCCCGCCCGCGCCGACTTCCTCGTGGGAGCCGGGCGCGGAGGAGTCGGCTGCCGTGACGGAGGAGGAGGCAGAGGTGGCCGGAGACCCCGCGGAGGAGGAGACGCTGCCGGTCGACGCCCTCACTGACGAGGAACCGTCACTGCCCAGCGACGCCGTCACGGAGGACGAGGAACCGACACTGCCCAGCGACGCCGTCACGGAGGACGAGGAACCGACATTGCCCAGGGCCGCCGTCACGGAGGAGGAACCGGTCGTCGGCGGGGAGAACGGTGCGATTGCCGATGACGAGCCGGGCACCGAGACCTCTGTACGTGCGCGCGACCCACACTCAGCCCTCAACAACCCGGTCGCCGAGGCAGACCTGACCGAATGGCCGGACCCTTACGACCATCGCGAAGACCCGCGGGATCCCGGCGAGGAAATGGTGTTCGGGGGCGAGGGCGGCCATACCCAGACGGGCGCGACCAGCACCAGCGAGCCTCACCCCTCCCAAGATCCCGAGGTCGAGGCCTGGGAGGGTCCGAAGCGCGACAAGATCGACCAGTAGACGTTCACTGCGCGCCTGGTCGACAACACGGGGTGAGGCGTGAGCAACACAAGCGGCTCAAACGGCAGCGCCACAACGGATAGACCGCCCGCCCCCGTCCCCTCCCGCCCGAGCCTCAAGAGCATGAGCGAGGCGGTCCAAGAATGTCGCGCTTGCGACCTTTGGGAAGGCGGGACGCAGGCCGTCATGGGCGAGGGCAGGCGCCAGTCCGAGCTCGTCCTTGTCGGCGAGCAGCCCGGTGACCGCGAGGACCTGCAGGGGCATCCATTCGTGGGGCCTGCCGGTCGTGTGCTGGATCGGGGACTCGAGCAGTCCGGGATCCCGCGCAACGAGGTCTTCATCACGAACGCGGTGAAGCACTTCCGCTACAAGCTGCGCGGGAAGCGGCGCATTCATCAGAAGCCAGACCGCTGGCAAGTGCAGGCGTGCATGCCGTGGCTCGAAGCCGAGCTGGCGGTGGTGAAGCCTCGGGCGCTGGTGTGTCTGGGGGCGACGGCCGGCCAGGCCTTGATCGGTCCCAGCGTTCGGGTCGGCCGCGACCGCGGTCGCCCGCTCGAGTCGGGGCTGGCTGAGCTGGTCACGATCACCGTCCATCCTTCGTCGATCCTCAGAGCCCGGGACGATCGCGAGCGAGAGACGGCGTTCGATGAGTTCGTCGCAGACTTGCATAAGGTGGCGAGCTGGCTTGGCTTTGCGCAGAACGGACGGGATTAGCTCTACGTTTGAAGCGAATTAGACGCACGTCCAGGCGGTTTGCTGGACAGGGCGTGGGGTAGCCACCGCCCGTGTACGAGAGCGTCCTCTCCGTGCCTCAGCCGCAGGAGCCCGTGACACCGGCGGTCCCGGACGCGCCCGTCACTCCGGCTGTGCCCGACCCGGGGACGCCCGGACAGCCCGAAGAGCCGGCACGCGTACCGACGCCCGAGGAGCCCGTCACCCCAGCGGTGCCCGAGCCAGGCCCCGAGGAGCCCAACCCCGGGCAGGATCCGGCACCGAGCGAGTCGATCCGCTCTGCTCCCAGGCCTCGTTCGCAGGAGAAGTCAAGGCCGGAAAGGGAGCCCGGCGAAGCGTCGTTTGCCGTAGCGCCATCCAGGGGAGCCTGACACCGGACAGGGCGTAAGGAAGGGAGAGAGATGTCGCCCTTGGGCAATAGCACTCACCAGGCGCTCTTTTATCGAGCCGACGGGGAGTACTTGAAGGGGCTCAGGCGTTTTCTTAGACCCGCCCTCGGGTCCGGAGATCCGATCGCTATCTCGGTACCCGAGCACAAGCTTGGACTCGTCCGTGAACAGCTGCTCGATGGCTCGGACAAGGAGCTGCTCGATATGTCCGAGGTGGGCCGCAACCCCGGGCGGATTCTCTCGATGATCGAGCGACTACGGCAGGAGCGCCCGGGACGGATGCTGCACTACGTCGGAGAGCCCATCTGGCCCGGAAGGACGGAAGAAGAGATTCGTGAGGCCGTCCGCCACGAAGCTCTGCTCAACGTCATGCTGGAGGCCACTCCGATGCGCGTTCTGTGCCCCTACGACGCCGGTGCACTTGACGACTCCGTGCTGGAAAGCGCGAAGCGGACACATCCCGAGATCGTCGAGAACGGAGCGCCGCGCTCGAGTGGCTGTTACAGCGAAGCGATACCGCCCGAATGCGAGATACCGCTGACCACTCCACCCGAGGACGCTTCCAGCTATGTGATCAAACAAGAAACGATGAGTAACTTGCGCGCGGCGGTCCGAGACCACGGTCACGACGCCGGATTCGGCGGGGACTTCGTCGAGGATCTTCAGCTCGTGGCCAACGAGCTGGTTACGAACGCGCTTCGCCATGGGGTTGCCCTGCGGCAGCTGACCGTCTGGGGGACATCCGAGGAGATGATCTGTCAGGTTGAAAACGAGGGCGCGATTTCGGATCCGCTTGCCGGACGCCGCAATCCGCACCCGCGCGCGGAGCACGGGATGGGGTTGTGGATCGTCCACCAGCTATCGGATCTGGTCGAGATGCGCGACGGCACGCGCACCACGGTCCGGGCTCACCTGGCCGCCTAAGGCCTCAAGCCCGTCCTGCTCTATCTAGGAAGAGGGCTGGCGCCCGCCGCGACGCCGTCCCGAGCCCCCGAACGTGAATTGCGTGGCTTGAGCGCCTCGCGAGCGGGTATCCCGCCCTCATGCGAGTAGTTGTCGTCGGCGCCACCGGGAATGTCGGGACGAGCCTGCTCGAGTCGCTGCGGTCAGAGACCGAGGTCGAAGAGATCGTCGCCTTGGCGCGGCGCGTGCCGACCTCGCAGTTTCCGCGGACGACCTTTGTCAGCGCCGACATCGCGCACACTGACCTCGTGCCCCTGTTTCGCGGGGCGGACGCTGTGGTCCACCTGGCGTGGCTGATCCAGCCCGGCCGCGACGAGTCGATCACGGGCGCCGTGAACGTGGACGGCAGCCGGCGACTGTTCAAAGCGGTGGTTGACGCGGGTGTGCCGCTATTGGTCTACGCCTCGTCGGTCGGCGCATACTCCCCCGGTCCCAAGGACCGCTTCGTCAATGAATCTTGGCCGACCGAGGGGATCGCCAGCTCCTTCTACTCGCGACACAAGGCCACCCTCGAGCGCGACCTCGATCTCCTTGAGCGTGAGCGACCGGAACTGCGTGTGATTCGCATGCGTCCCGGGTTGATCTTCAAGGCGCAGGCGGCGACCGAGATCCGGCGGTTGTTCGCGGGGCCTTTTCTCCCCGGTTCGATCGTCACGCCGAAGGCCATCCCGGCGGTCCCGGACACTCCGGGACTCCGTTTCCAGGCGG
>DASRDP010000128.1 GCA_035652535.1 Chloroflexota bacterium | reverse complement strand
CGGGAACGTGAAGGCCGGCGGCGGGGCCGTCACGACCCGCGCGACGTCCTTCAGCGCCATCGTTCGGTCGGGCACCCCACGCACGCGAACGACGCCGTCCGCCAGCTCGAGGTCGTCGGCCGCGACTTCCATCAGCTGGGCGGCGACTTTGAGGGCCTTCTCCTTCACCTCAGAGGCGGCGAGGCTCACGGCATTCCCCGCCACGACCGCGCTTCGGCTGGCGAACGTGCCGATCCCGAGGCCGATGGCCTCGGTGTCGCCGGTGATCACGGTGATGTGCTCCAGCGGGACGCCAAGGCGATCGGCGCAGATCTGGGCGAGCGTCGTCTCGTGCGATTGGCCCTGCGGCGCCACGCCGGTCACCACGACGACCGATCCGTCGGGTTGGACGCGAACCGTCGCGCCCTCGAACGGGCCCCGGCCGGTCGACTCCACGTAGCAGCCGATGCCGATTCCGAGATAGCGCCCGTCCGACCGCGCTTCGGCCTGCTCCTTCCGGAAGGCGTCGATGTCGATGAGCGCCAGCGCGTCCCGTAAACAGCGCGGGTAGTTGCCGCTGTCGTACGTGATCTCGGTTCCATCTCGGTCCATCAGCCCGAGTCGGTGCGGAAACGCATCCGGCTGGATGAAATTCCGGGAGCGGACCTCGGCGGGGTCGAGCCCGAGCGCGCGAGCCACGCGGTCGATGGCGTGCTCCATCGCGTAGACGCCCGGCGGGCGCCCTGCCGCGCGGTATGGCGCCATCGGCGCCTTGTTCGTGTACACGGCGCGCATCTCGGTGAAGTAATTGGGAAGACGGTATGGGCCGGGCAGCGTCGTCGACGCATTGAACGGCACGACGATGCCGAAGGGGGAGTAGGCGCCGATGTCGACGACGTAGCGGTCGCGGATGCCCAGGATCGCGCCGTCGCTGCTCGCCGCGATCTCCATCTCGTGGGTCTGCTCCCGCTCCTGGAACGTGGTCAATAGGTCCTCACGCCGGTCCTCGACCCAGCGAACGGGACGATCTACCAGCCGCGCCAGGAACGGCACAACGAACTCCTCCGGATAGAAGCGGTTCTTCACACCGAACCCCCCGCCCACGTCCGGTGCAATCATGCGCACGGCGTGGTGCGGCAGGCCCAGGGTGTCGGCGAGGATGCGCCGGGCCGTGTGGGGTGACTGGGTCGAGTTCCAAACGGTGAAGGTCTCGCCCAGCTTCGTCCGCTCGTGGACCGCCACCACGCCTCGCGTCTCCATCGGCTGGCCGCTCAGCCGGCCGAACCGAAAGTCGTGGCGCAGCACCAGGTCCGCGCGGGCGAATGCCGCGTCCGGGTCGCCGACGGTCTGGGAGATGACGGCCGCCACGTTATCGGTCATGTCTTCGTGGAGGACCGGAGCGTCAGGCGCCAACGCGGCCCGGGCGTTCGCCACGACGGGCAGCTCCTCGTAGTCGACGTCGATGAGCTCGAGCGCATCCTCGGCGAGGTACGCGCTCTCGGCCACGACTGCCGCCACCGCTTCGCCGACGTAGAAGACGCGGTCCCGCGCCAGCGGGTACGGCATCTGCGTGCGCAGCGCCCGGTGGGGAACCAGCATCGGGAGCTTGGGGACGGACCCCAGGTCCGCGAAGCTGATCGCGGCCAGAACGCCGGGCATCGCCCGGGCACGGCTCGTGTCGACCCGAACGACGCGCGCGTGCGCGAATGGGCTGCGCAGAAACGCCGCGTGGACCATCCCGGGAAGGCGGACGTCAGCGACGAAGAGCCCTTCGCCGCGCAAGAGGCGCGGGTCCTCCCGACGGCGGACGCTCTGGCCAATGTAGCCGGCGCCGGATGTCTCGTGGGTCATCCCAATCTCGCCTGCCCGTTGACATGGAGAACGGCGCGAGCCGACAATGACGCGCGTCGCCCCAGTATACCGACGACGCGGAGCGCGAGCCGGCCATGAAGCCCGCGAAGTTCGCCTACCATGCCCCCCGGTCCGTCGACCAGGCGGTGCGGCTGCTCGCCGAGCTCGGCGATGAGGCGAAGGTCTTAGCCGGCGGCCAGAGCCTCGTGCCCCTCATGAACTTTCGCCTCGCTCGTCCGGCGCATCTCGTCGACCTGAACCGGATCGAGGATCTCCGCGTCACGCGTGTCGACGGCGAGCTACGGATCGGGGCGATGACGCGCCAGCGCCAGGTGGAGCGTGCAAGGGACGTGGGAGCGCGCTGGCCGCTGCTGACGGAGGCGCTGGGGCTGGTCGGCCACGTCCAGATTCGGAACCGCGGCACCATCGGTGGGAGTCTCGCCCACGCGGACCCCGCGGCGGAGCTGCCGGCCGTGATGATGGCGCTCGACGCCGAATTCACCGTGCGGAGCGCGACGGGCACGCGCGCCGTCGCGGCGACCGATTTCTTCCTTGGACCCTTTACGACACAGCTCGAACCGACGGAGCTCCTCACCGAGATTCACGTGCCCGACGTCCCGCCCCGGACGGGCATGGCCTTCCAGGAGGTCAGCCGGCGGCACGGTGACTTCGCTATCGTCGGCGTGGCCGCACTCGTCACCCTGGAGGAGCAGGGCCCGATCGACCGAGCGCGATTGGTGTTCTGCGGCGCGGCCGACCGCCCCATTCGTTCGGCGCGGGCCGAGCAGGCGCTCCTGGGGCGCGCGCCCGACGAGCGGCTCTTGCGCGAGGCGAGCGAGCTGGCGACGGAGGATCTCGATCCAGCGGACGACGTGCACGCGAGCGCGGGCTATCGGCGTCGGGTCGCCAGCGTCATCGCGCGACGCGCTCTCCTCCAGGCCGCACAGCGAGCGCGAGAGACATGACGCGGGTGCGCATGGCGGTAAACGGACGGGATTGGGTGCGCGAGGTCGAGCCGAGGACGCTGCTCGTGGACTTCATCCGCGATGAGCTCGGCCTCACCGGCACCCACGCGGGCTGCGAGCACGGGGTCTGCGGAGCCTGCACGGTGCTGCTGGACGACGAGCCCGTCCGGTCATGCCTCATTTTCGCCGTTCAGGCGGATGGCTCCCGCGTTCAAACCGTCGAGGGGCTCGCCGCGAGCGACGGCTCGCTCCACCCGATTCAGCAGGCATTCTGGGAAGCGCACGGCCTTCAGTGTGGATTCTGCACCCCTGGAATGGTGCTCACAGTCGAGGCGCTCCTCCGCGAAAATCCGCATCCCTCAGAACGGGAGATCCGCGAGGGGATCAGCGGCAATCTCTGCCGCTGCACGGGCTATCAGAACATCGTGTCCGCCGTCCAGCTCGCCGCCGATCGGCTCGCCGAGCGAGCGAAGGATCGCTCTGGTTTGTCATAGCGGTCCGGCCCTGATAAAAAGCCGTCAGTGCAAGAAAGGGGGAATTCATGCTCGCACGGGTACGGTGGATGGCCTTCTGCGCCACAATTGTCCTGGCCCTGGCGCCATTTCGGCCCGCATGGGCGCAATCGGAGAACAGTACCGATCACACCATCACCGTGACCGGCGAGGCCGATGTGCACGCCGAGCCGGACATGGCAACGGTAACCGTGGGCGTGACCTCCGTGGCCTCCACGGCCGACGAGGCGATGGGCACTGTGAGCCAGCAGCTCGCGGCCGTCATCGCGGGCGCGAAGGCGCTCGGCATCGAGAGCCGCGACATTCAGACGACCGGACTCTCGCTTCAGCCCGTCTATCGACAGCGCGGCCCGAATGATGACACGCCGCCCCAGATTCAGGCCTATCGCGCCAGCAACAACGTGTCGATCATCGTTCGAGACCTGAGCATGGCCAGCTCGGTGCTGGACTCGGCGATCAATAATGGCGCGAACGTCATCGGCGGCATCTCATTCGGTCTTTCGGATACCGACGCGTGGCGACGGCAAGCGCTGACGCTCGCGACGCAGAATGCCCGCGCCAAGGCGGAGGCCATCGCGGTGGCCGAAGGCGTGCGCCTCGGCGAGCTGCTCTCCGTCACGGAGCAGTCGACGACGGTTCCGATCCCCCGAACCTACGCGGCGTTTGGCGCGGCCCCGATGGCCGCGCAGCCCTCCACGCCCGTGGAGGCCGGCGAGATGACGGTCCACGCGACGGTGCGGGTGTCGTATCGAATCTGAGGTGACAAGCCCTCGGGGCGCAGCCATCGCGTGTACCTTCGCGCTGCTCGTCGTCATGATGGGAAGCCCCGCGCGCGGCCAGGAGGAGGGCGAGGCCCCTCAGCAGGCGCCGCCTCCTCGGTCGCACGACTGGCGCAGTCCCGGGTTCGTCTCTGTCGTCGGCGGCCGCCTCTACGATCCGGCGTGCGTCCCCCTCGTCTCCATCGGAAGTAACGTCCCTAATCTCCCATTCCGACGTGGCATTTCCGAGACGCTGGCCTGGGCGCGCGCCACCCGCATGCGCTGGATCCGCGTCTTTGCCACGGGCCACGGCCTCGCCGCGGACCGGTCGCCGGCGACCGCGAGCGCCGCCATCGCCGCGCTCCGCGCGGTCGTCGACACGGTCCAGGCCTACGATGCGACGGTCCCGCCGGAGGAGGCGCTCTACGTTATGATCGTGCTGACCGATTACTACCCCATCGGCGTTCCCGGCGACGGCCACGCCTACGACCACCCCAATTTTCGCGACGTGCCGGTCCTCCCCGCGCCCTGGTACCGGGCCGGCGTGCGCGCGTTCGACTTCGATCAGGAGCACGGGTATGGCGTCGCGCGCAGCCTGCCAAACTACGAAGTGTTCTATAAGCCGTGGGTGCAGGAGATCGTCAGCGCCTTCGCGCAGAGCCCGGTCCTGATTGGCTGGCAACTGGGAAACGAGCTGAAGGCGCGGAATAGCCCCCGCAACGGCATCAGCGCTGCCGAGGCGTATGGCTGGTACCTCGAGTTCACCAAGGACATGGTCGACACGATCCGCGCCATCGATACGAATCACGCGATCTTCATGGGCGCTCAGTACATGGCCGAGCTGGTCGACTGGAACTACCGGCCCGGCGGGCCACCGTCGCCGGACCTCCTTCCCACGTACCAGAACCTGGTGCAACAAGCGCTCGACGCCTGCGGGACCTATTGCTGGAACGTGTGGGGGCTGACCGAATACGACGCCAATCCCTTTCCCGTCGACGACGCGATGATGTTTCGCCGCGCGGGGGTGACCTCGGTCATCACGGAGTTTGGGTACACGCGCGAGATCCGTGGCGATTCACAGCAGCTCTTCAGTGGCGATCGCGCCACCGCGGTTCGATCCGGGGTGCCCGCGCCGTGGGTCGACATCGACGGCGTCCCGCACGAGCATGAGTGGAGCGCGCTCGAGCTGTTCCGCGCGGCAGGCGTGTCCGGACTTGTTCCATGGGGGACGCCAGCGCCCGGTCCGGACGCCGACCCCGACATCGACGTCGGCCGGGGCGTGACGGGCACCCCGGACGAAGCCCGGCTAACGGCCGCCTGGGCGGACGTCGGGTCCGCTCTCGAAGCGGCGAATCGCGCCGCCGGACCAGCATCGGACTGCCTCGACTACGACTCTCGCACCGGGAACGTGTTGCCTCAAAACTTAAACCGACCGGACGCGTGAATTGACCCCGAACCAAGCGCCTTGCTATCCTCGGCCAAGAGGCCACGGAGGAGGGGCAGCCATGGCGGCAGCGACAGAGGAGGTCACCCAGCTCGACGTCGGCAATATTCTGCTCATGGAGCATCTGAACGTCACGGTTCCGAACCAGCTCGAGGCTACGCTCTTCTATATCGTCGGCCTCGGCCTCACGCGCGACCCGTTCGGTGCCGTCAGCATCGACAACATGCACGTCAACGTGGGGAGCCACCAATTTCATCTGCCCACGCGCGAGGCGCAGGTCGTCGCCGGGCATATCGGTCTCGTGATACCGAGCCTCGACGCGCTGGAACGAAGGCTGACGACCGTCCAACCGAGGCTCGCTCACACGAAGCTGCACTGGGAGCGGACCGCGGACCACGTCCAAATTACGTGCCCGTGGGGCAACCAGATCCGCGCCTACGAGCCATCACCGCGCTTTGGAGAGATGCGGCTCGGCATCCCGTACATCGAGTTCCTCGTGAAACCCGGCGCGGCGGACGGAATCGCGCGGTTCTACGAGCAAGTCTTCGCGACGCCAGCGCGCGCATCGGACGATGGCGAGGGGCCGGCGGCGCACGTCCGAATGGGAACCGAACAGCGGATCGTGTTCCGCGAGCACGCAGGAGAGCTCCGCGCGTATGACGGGTACCACATCGCCGTCTACGTCGCCAACTTCTCGTCGCCATACCGGTTCTTTCGGGAGCGCGGCCTCCTGACCGAAGAGATCCGCAACCACCAGTTTCGATTCCAGGCCATCGTCGACCCCGCGAGCGGGCTGCTCCTCCACGAGCTGGAGCACGAGGTGCGCGACATGCACCACCCGCAGTACCGGCGCGTACTCATCAATCGCGAGGCATAGAAGCCCCGGCATCGACCATGTGGAGACGGTTTGCCGACTGTTGGAGACCAGGCCGACGTCCTTCGCGCGTTGGGCCGCTTGCTCGATCAGGAGCAAGCGCAGGCGATCGAGATCACCAACCACGACGTGTTCGTCTCGGTGACGTGGCAGCGGCGCGGGGGCACCGCGGAACAGCGTGCGCTGCAGGAGATCGATCTCGAAACGCTCCGGGCAGACGCCCGGGCGATGCGGAAGGGGATCTTTACGCGGAACCCGGGCGGGTCACTCGCGGAGCTACTGCGCACCCTCGGACAGGAGCTCGACCGCGCCCAGGTGGACGTGTCGACGATTACCGAGGAGCCTGAGGGATTTCGCGTCTCGGGCGTGGCGGGAGGTCGATACTTCCGTCAGCTCTACCATAAGAGCGACCTCCTCTCGCTGAGCGCCAGCCGACGGGCGATGCGTCACGGCTGGCAACAGGGTCCTCGCTACTCCGCGCGCGGCTAACGAAATCGAGCCTTGCCCTCCCGCCCGCTTGTCCCGCGCTCGGCCTTGGCCTGCTGGCACGCATTTTCGACGAGCACCAGAAGGTGATCGATCCCGAAAGGCTTTGCGAGAAAGCCGTCCGCCTGGATCTCGGCCGCCCAGCGACCGAGATCCGTCGTCGCTGACATCAGGACGATCTTGGGCGCTTCGCCCCCTCGGTCCAGGCGCCGAACGAACTCCCATCCGTCCATCACCGGCATCCACATGTCGAGCAACACCACGTCTGGCTGGAAGTCCGCCACGGCGTCGAGCGCTTCCGCGCCGTCCGCCGCCGTTGCCACCCGAAATCCGGAAAGGTCTAGCGCCTGTGAGACGGTGTCGAGAATGCTTCGATCGTCGTCGACAACGAGGACGGAGCACGCGCCACGAGAATCCCCGGGTCGACTCTTCTCATGCGGGCTGCTTCGAAGGCTCTCCGTCAATCACCACGCTCCCGTCGGCTTCATCGGTCGGCTGGGACGGGAACGTCGCGACGATTCGCAGACCCCCATCCGGTGGAAACTCTGCCCTCAGCGTCCCCCCATGCTGCTTCACGATCTCCCGGCTGATGTACAGGCCGAGCCCCATGCCCTCCACGTGGCCCTGCGTCTTCGCCTGAAAGAAGCGTTCAAAAATGTGGCCGCGATGCTCCTCGGGAACGCCAATCCCATGGTCGCGCACCGACACGCAGACCGTTTCCCCGGGCGCCGAGGCGATCTCGATCTCGATGGGCGATCCCGCCGGACTGAACTTTTGCGCATTGGTGACGAGGTTGAGAATCACCTGCTCCACCCGCATGGGATCCACCCAGGCGTCGGCCTGGTCCGGCGCGCTTAACCGAATCGGGTGCCGTTCCCGGTCCGGCAGGCCCTCCAGCACGGAGCGCACCAGCGCAACGATGTCGGTGCGCTCGCGGCTAAGACTCAGCGCGCCTGACTCGATTCGTGAAACGGACAGCAGCTCGTTCACGAGGTCCGACAGCTTGACGCTTCGATCATGAATTCGCTCGGCGAGGCGGCGAGCCTGGACCCCGTCGAGGCCGCGACCGCCGGTCACCCGGAGCAACATATCGGAAGCGAGGCGCAGCGCCGTAAGAGGCGTCTTCAGCTCGTGGGCGGCCACGGCGAGGAATTCGTCGCGAACTCCGAGGGCACGAATGGCCTCCTGATAGAGGTTCGCGTTCTCGATGGCAAGAGCAGCTCGATCGGCAACGTTCTGCAGGAGCGCCTCGTCGTCCTTCGTGTATGGACGCCCGGGGGAGTCTCGCCGAAGCACCATGATGCCGATCACGCGCCCACGGGCGCGGAGGGGAAGGGCCAGCAGACTGTACGCGCGGAAGCGGTCCACGTATGCCCGATGCTGTGGCAGGAGTTGCGCCCGAAATGAATCCCAATCCACCTCTTCGATGCGCGTCGCCCGGCCAGTGCGCAGGACGTCCCGGAATGGCAGGTCCTCGGGGGTGTGAACCTGCTCCTCATTGAGCCGACGGAAATAGGCCTCGGGCTCCGGATCGCGGTGGCGGACTGCTACCGCCGAGAGCGACTGGCCGTCGTCGGAGACGAGCCGGATGACCGCGCCGTCACCTATCGCATCAGTGATCCAGGTCGCCACGGCGTCGACGACGGACTGCGCGTCGAGGCGCGCCTCGCCAAAGACGCGGGACGAGTCGGCGAGAAGCGCGGTCCGTCGGGCAACAGCCTCCGCCGCCTCGCGCGCGGCGCGCTCTTGCTCCGCCCGCTTTTGAGAGCCGATATCCGTGTTGATCTCGAGAAACGCTTTCGGCGCGCCAGATTCATCGCGCTGCAGCGTCCACCGGCTGTACACCCAGACCCGCGACCCATCCTTGCGTGTGTGGCGCAGCTCACCCTCCCAGTGGTCGTCGCGAACGAGGTCGGCAAGGATGTCGTCGAGCGGACGCGGGAACTCCGTCTTGAGAAGCTCGTGCGGGTTTCGGCCATCAGCCTCCTCTTTGCTCCACCCATACATCAGCTCCGCGCCGTGATTCCAGAAGAGGATGGCCTTCGACACGAAGCCGCGCACGAGGATCCCGTCGGGCGCGAGATCCAGAAGGCTCTCGCGGGCACGGACCGCGCCAAGCTGCGCCTGGAAGTCCTCGGTAAGAGCGAGCACCCGCGAATCCAGCTCCGCATTCAGCGCACGAAGCTGCCGCATCTGGCGGTTTCGCATCGCGGTGAAGAGGACAACGACGACCAAGACAACGAGGACGGCAACGATCAGTTCCACACTCACCTGCGACCGCTAGCCAGCGGATGTTCGTTCTCTCGTCATCCCGCTCCCAGGGGGAAGGGCAAACCTGCCACAGATCGCGCTCCCGCGCATGGCGCCATCTCTCTGGACGTCGCGACGAGGCGCTGAATGCCGCGGGCACCCCCCTATGGGGCTGCCCGTGCAGCCTTGTCCCGACCAGCATACAAGGCCCGACGCCGGATGTACGGCGGATCCTGAGCCCGGAGAGATCCTGTAACGGCCCTGACACGGCGCAGCTCCGACGCTGCGATCGGGTCTCTGCTTCCGCGCGAAGCCTGGTGCCAGGGGCCTCAGGTCGTGGACCGCGTCGGGGCGAGCCCACCGTGCCGTACCATTGACCCTGGCCGCCGAGCCGCGCGGCCGGGAGGATCGCGAATCGCCGACCTTGACGTTAGAGGCTTTAACGCCTACGAGCGGCATGCCTGGGAGTCGGTCGTCGACGCCTACGTCGACGGCTTTGGCCCCCTCACGCAGCAGACGATCGGACCGATACTGGACGCCCTCGACGTTGGCCCCGGGACGCGCATGCTGGACGTCTCCTGTGGGCCGGGGTGGCTCTCCGAGGCGGCGTCGGATCGAGGCGCGATGACGATCGGCGTCGACGTCTCGACCTCGATGCTGCGGACGGCGACGGCCAGACGCTCTGCGGCTCGATTGATCGCCGGGGACGCGCACAACCTACCGCTGGCGTCCGGGACGATCGACGCGCTCGGGTGTCTCTATGGCTTGCTCCATCTCGGCGACCCAGATGCGGCCCTCCGAGAGGCCTGGCGTGTCCTCCGTCCCGGCGGACGCATTGCGTGCTCGGTCTGGGCCGAACCGAACCAGGCCGTCGCGTTCCAGATCGTGCTGAAGGCGCTGGCCGAATTCGGTCAGGGGGAAGCAGCCATCCCTCCAGGGCCGCCGTTCTTTCGGTTCAGCGATCCTGACGAAGCGCGCCGCTCGCTGGAGACAGCGGGTTTCGTGGACCCGACGTTTCGCCTCGTGCCCCAGGCTTGGCGGCTCTCATCGCCCGAGCAGCTCTTCCTCATCATGCGGGACGGAACGGCACGGACGCGCGGCCAGATCATCGCGCAAACGGACGCCGCCCAGCGAGCGATTCAGGACGCGGTGACCGCTGCAGCCGCGCGTTTTCGGAGACCGAGCGGCGCGATCGAGCTGCCCATGCCAGCATGCGTATTCGCAGCCAGCAAGCCCGATTGAGGCGCCGGTCTTCGATCGGATGCATCGCATGGTCGGAAATCCGGGTACTTCCGTACTGTTCTGCGGTGGAAACGCTTCTCTTCGGCACAATCGAGCAGCGGTACAATGGCGCGCTGGTTTATTATCAACGCCAGCTACGGCAGCATCCGGGGCCGCGGCGGGCGCGGTTGAACAAAGAGGTCGCATCGAGGTCCGGTCGGAGAAGGCAATGATTTCCACGGGTCAGTACGCGGAGACGCTGCGCGCCATGGGCCGGTTCCTCGAATCCGCCCGCGCGTCCGAGATCATTATTGTGGACCAGGGAGAGCTGGTCGAAGTGTCGTGGCGCGGGCGGCGCGGATCGCGCGAAGAACGCCAGTATCGCGCGTGGGAGCTGGACGCGTTGCGCACGTGGGCCAAGATGTTTCGGGGGCTCGAGGGCGGAAACCCCCGCTTCAACTTGTCTGAGGCGCTTCGCACCCTCGGCCGCGAGCTCGATGTCATCGGCATCGAGAGCGTCACGATCGTTGAGACCGCCGACGGATTCTGGGCCTCCGGCAAGATCGACGGTGCGGACGTTCGCCAGAGCTACACCAACGCCGATCTCATGGCCAAGTCCCACGCCTTCAATCAGTCGCGAACGCCGGAGCGAGCCCGCTCCTAGCAGGATGCGGAAAAACGGCTTGCCCTGAGTCCGTCGAAGGGCGGGGCGTGCTTCCACTGGCCTGCCCTGAGCGAAGCCGAAGGGCTCAGCACGAACGGTTTGCGCCCGTTCTTCGGCGTCCTGCTCGAGGGCCGGGCCCTGACCTCAGTCACGGACGACCGCTGGGTCCAGATAGGGCGGAGTATTCATCTCGAAGTGGATCCCCGCGGGGCTCGTAACCTTGTTCTGGCGCCGCCCGCGTTCGGGCTCGTCGACGTGGAACCCATGAGCACGGAGCCGGGTCGTGAACTCGTCGACCTCCGCGTTCGTCGCGACGTCGAAGCCGACGTGATTGAGCATGCAGCCGGGATCCTCTTTGCCCGGTACTGGCCCGTCCACGGCATAGAGAATGAACTCATGGTCGCGAAGCGGATCGGCGGTGAAGAAGGCGTTAACCCCCGGCGTTCCGTGCGTGTATTGAAGACCGATCACGTGCTCCCAGAACTCGCATTCCTTCTCGAAAAGCTCGCGGGGAACGTTGAACCCAACGTGACTTAGCCTCGCAATGGTCGCCATCGATGGTCCTCCCCGTCTGTTGCTTGCGCTAATGGTATCAACGTGGCGACTGGCTGTCAGATCGGGTCGACGAGGCAGCTGGAGATCGCAATTGGCGCTTCGCTGCATCGTTCCCCGACGTCTTCCCGGGCCTCGCGCGAGGTCTGAGCCCTGTCGTGGGAATCGGCGTGAAGCGCGTCCTATGCGGCGGCGTACTTGAGAGCAGCGGCGCGCGATTGGTCGGGGCCGACGCCACCACTCGCGTTTTCCCGCCCGCCGCGCATCACACACGGGATCCCCGGGTCGCTGTTATTCGGCCCATCTTCTCGAGCGTCCGGGGCAGGGGCTGTCGCGGGCACGAGCCACTTCGCGTGGGGGCGCTGATCCCAGCCGAAGGCGTAGGCGCGCGGCGTCACGCCTGCTACCGCGACCGCCTCGGACTTATGGACATCGTGGACGATCGCGGCCCAGTCGTGTCGCTGCATGAGCCGATGGCCGTGGCCCGCCGTCCACTCCCGAATGCGATGCGCCAAGCGGATCAAGGCCCTCACGGACATATTCGGCCCGCGGGATTGTCGCGTTCTGCGGTCTTGCATGGGGGTCCTCCGGGTGAGACACAGGAGAGTCTGGCGATCTTCTCTGCCTGGCGATCGATCATTGCAGACGCCTTCGGATTCCAGGTTCGAGGGAGGGAGAAGATCAGTCACCGGCGCGTAGGCGGTGACACTGTCCGGTTTACCAGATCGAGCGTCTTGAGCCCAGACGCGTCGCATAAACGATCTGAAACGCGGACTCGGCAGCGCTCATGCCTGGCCGGAGCCGCGGCAGACCTGGATAGAATCCATGTGTTCCGAGCGTTCGCAACGGATGGACGGAGGGTTCAGTGAAGGCGGTTCGGATCTACGAGACGGGCGGGCCCGAGGTCATGAAGCTGGAGGAGCTGCCCACGCCAGAGCCCAAGCGCGGTGAGGCGCTCGTTCGCGTGCAGGCGGCCGGCGTCAATTTCATCGACACGTATCAACGCAGCGGCGCCTACAAATCGGCGCTCCCGAGCGGCGTGGGATCCGAAGGCGCGGGAACCGTGGAAGCGGTTGGGGACGGAGTATCGGCGGTTGCCGTGGGCGACCGCGTCGCCTGGTGCCTGATCCCCGGATCATATGCCACGCACATCGCGGTGCCGTCGCATCGGCTGGTCCACCTTCCAGATGGCGTAGATGCGCCGCGCGGGGCGGCGGCAATGCTTCAGGGGACCACCGCCCACTACCTCGCCTATTCGATGGGTGCCCTGGGGCCGGGGGACACGTGCCTCGTCCACGCCGCGGCCGGAGGCGTTGGAGCGCTCCTGTGCCAGATGCTGAAGATGCGCAACGTGCGCGTCATCGGCACCGTCTCGACCGAGGCGAAGGCGCGCGTGGCGCGCGAGGCGGGCGCCGACGAGATCATCTTCTACACGCGACAGGACTTCGAGGCAGAGACGAAACGGCTGACCAACGGGGCCGGCGCCGCCATCGTGTACGACTCCGTCGGCAAGGACACCTTCGACAAGAGCCTGAATTGTGTGCGCGTGCGTGGGTCGTTGGTGCTCTTCGGTCAGTCGAGCGGCGCCGTTCCGCCGTTCGATCCCCAGCTGCTGAATGCGAAGGGCTCGCTCTGGCTCACGCGGCCCACCCTCACCCACTACATCGCGGAGGACGAGGAGCTGCGGTGGCGGGCCGGGGAAGTTCTCGACTGGATCGCCGGCGGGAAGCTCCAGATCCGGATCGATCGATCGCTGCCGCTGGCCGAGGCCGGGGAGGCGCACCGGGCGCTCACGAGCCGCGAGACCATGGGGAAGGTCCTGCTGATTCCGTAGCCGGGCGCTGACGGGCGCGCCGAGCACTGCGAGAGGTGAGTTCCGTGGGAGACAAGGCCGTTCTGCTCGACGGTTTCACGCGTGTTCACGAGTCGGTCCATCGAGTCCTGGCTGACGTAACGCCGGACGAGCTACGCAAGGAGCCGCATCCGCCTATGGGCTGGCTCGTCTGGCGGTTCACGCGGGTCATGGACAGCAATGTGTCGCGCCTGAGCGGGCGCGACCAGCTCTGGATCGGCGATGGCTGGCACGCGCGCTTTGGCATGCCGCCCGAGCCTTTTGACTTCGGGCGGAACTTGGCCCACACGAGGGCGCAGGTGCGAGCCTTCAATGCGTCGAAAGAGCTGATCCTCGAATACGAGAGCGCAGCCGCCGCGTTGACGAAGGCGTACATCGAGGACCTGCCGCCGGGCGGGCTCGATCGCGAGCTGAACGAGCCGCAATACACGCCACTGCCCACGGTCGCAGTCCGACTCATGAGCCTCCTCGAGAACGCGATGACGAACATGGGCCAGGTCTCCTATCTGAAGGCGTACCATCGGCTCGGCGGCTGGTTCCCATCCGAGGATCCCAACACGAGCTATCGATAGGCCCATCGCTCAAATTCGCTGGAGGGCGCTTGATGCCAGAGCAGTGGACCCACGACTGGAGCAATGCGGTGTTCTCGACGGAGGAGCGCGATCTACGCTGGCGCCGGGTGCGCGAGCTGATGGCCAGAGACGGCATCGACGTCGTCGTCTGCCTCCCGTGCACGAATAGCCACGATCGCGGCCAGGCATCCGCCCGCTACTTGACCCAGCTCGGCGAGAACTCAGACGAGACGACCGTCGTCTTCCCCATCGAAGGGGAGCTCACGGCGTGGCACAGCCGGGGCGGGGTATGGCCATCGTCAAATTGGTTCAGCGACCTGCGAGCTGCCCCTCGTGGGAGCGGCGGTAGCACCGTGGTGCACCGCCTCAAGGAGATGGGGTTCAACGAGCGGGGCACCATCGGAGTCGCCGCGCTCACGTCCTCGCTCTTGGCCCACGTGCGTGCGATAGAGGGCGAGGCCAACTGGCAGTCGGTCGAGATCATCAAGCAAGCATATCCCAACGCGCGCATCGTCTCCGCCACGGACATCATCGGCGAGGCCCGATATCAGAAGAGCGAGGAAGAGATCGACTTCATCCGCAAGGGGGCGGTGGTCGCGGAGAAGACCATCGACGCGGTGCGCGAGCACGCGCGCGCGGGCGTACCCGAGCGGCGCGTGTTCGCGTGGATGAACTTCGCGAACGCCGACGCCGGCGGCAGCTTCCAGCCGATGTTCGGCTGGATCAGCGGTCCCCTCGGCAATACCTACCACCGCCTGGAGCAGCCATCATTTCGGAAGCTGCAGACCGGCGATGTTCTCGCTATCGAGATCGAGGGCCGCTGGGGCGGCTACATCGCGCAGCTCGACGAGACCTTCTCCATCGGGCCCGCGCATCAGGATCTTCGCGACGGCATCAAGCTGGCGTGGGAGTCGTTCGATCGCGTTTTCGCGGCCCTGAAGCCGGGGGTCACGGTCGGCGAGCTGATCGAGGCGGGCGAGGTGACGGGCATGAATGGCCGCGGCAAGGCGTCTCTCACGATGCACGGCCGCGGCTTGGGCGACGACGGGCCGCTCGTCACGACCCGAATCACGCCGGAGATGCGCGCCCTAGAGGTGAAGGAGGGCTGCTGCTTCATCATCAAACCCAGCGCCCAGGTGGATGGGAAGCCGGACTACGGCCACTGGGGCGAATCCGTCGTGGTGCGCAAGAACGGGGCCGAGCGCCTCGGGGGCCGGAAGCGCGAGCTGCACGAGCTCATCTGACGAACGGTCGCGCAGACACTTCATCGACCAATGAGGCCGCCAGTTGGCGAGAGGCCCGAGCGACTTGCTCGGGCCTCTCGGTGTCGTCTGGCGGATAGACGCGCCGCGGCGCGCCCGGCCTAATAGCTGTACGGATAGTACCCGTATCCGTAGCCGTAGCCGCCATAGTTGCTCCCGTACGTGCCCGGATAGTAACCGTAGTTGTAGGAGCCATAGCTGCCAGGATAGCCGTAGTTGTAAGCGCCATAGCCCGTTCCGTAATAGGCGCCGTAGATGCTCGAGTAATTCGTTCCCGGGTAATAGTAGCTGCTAGTCCCGTAGTTGTACGAACCGGGGTAGTAGCCATAATTATAGTAGCCGCTCGTCGAGGGGTAATAGTACGAATTGTTCGGGTAGTAGTAGGCGGACGACGAACAGTACTGGTTGTATCCCGCGTAGTACGAGCTGCTGCTGCTATAAGACGGACAGTAGCTGGAATTCGGGTAGTAATACGAGCTGCTGTTGTAGCTGGGGTAATAGTAGGAGCCGGAGTTGTAGGACGGGTAGTAATACGACCCGCTGTTGTAGCTGGGATAATAGTAGCCATTGTAGCCGGTCGAATTCGGATAGTAGTAGCCGCTGTAGCTGGTCGAGCCCGGATAGTATCCGTTGCCGTACCCGTAGCCGTATGGATAGTAGTTCGACTGGGCACTCGCGGGGACCACAGTCAGGCCCATGAGAAGCAGCAGGCCGAGCGCCGCTCCAACGCGAAGGGATGGGAAACGGGGAACTCTTGCCATGACGCCTTTCCTACGTGTGATGAGATCGCTCGCGGTCCTGTGCCCCATGCTTCGATCCGAGGAAGCGAGACCCCGCGCGTAGCGCGAAGCGTACCTCCGGCTGTGTCTCAGTTTTGTTCCAATCAGTCGCTGCAACAGCACAGACTGATCATGATACCGGAACCGGCTCCGGCCGCAGGGATCCCCCACCGCGCCGTTTGCGGTCAGTCTTTTTCCTGGGGTACAACACCACACGGCGACATCGTCGAGCGCGCGCCGGACCCGCCACGGAAGGAGATCGCGGTCTATGAGGCTGGTTGTCGGTATCTCCGGGTCAACCGGCGCGATCTACGGGGTCCGCTTGCTGGAGGTCTTGCAGGGGTCGCCGGACATCGAGACGCACGTGGTGGTGAGCGAGCCGGCCAGGCACACGATCGAGTTTGAGACCGGCTGGCGGGTCAATGACGTACTCCGCATGGCCACGGTCGTCTACGACTATCGCGACGTGGGCGCGGCCATCTCGAGCGGATCATTCCCGACCGATGGGATGGTCATCGCGCCATGCTCGATCAAGACGCTCTCGTCGGTCGCCAACTCGTACAACGACAACTTGCTCTCGCGCGCCGCGGACGTCGCGCTGAAGGAGCGCCGGAAGCTGGTGATGGTCGTCCGCGAGACGCCGCTTCACCGCGGCCATTTGAAGCTTATGCTCGACGTCACGGATGCCGGCGGTGTTATCTTGCCCCCGGTTCCTTCCTTTTATCACCTTCCGAAGACAGTGGACGACATTGTGAACCACACGGTCCAGAAGGTGCTCGATCAATTTGGGATCGAGAAGGGGCTATTCCAGCGGTGGAATGGCCAGCTGACCGTAGGCGCTGACCGAGCCACCGACTGAGCGCGGTCATGGAGGCCGGGCCCCGCGCCCGCCCCGTCCGTGACCGCGGGTCCGATGGCGGCTCGTCCCGCGTTGGGCGGCCGGGCTCCAGCAGGAGAGAGGAGAAACGAAGATGGCTATCGAAACCCCTACGCGGACATCCACCGGCGGCCGCCTCGCATACACGGACCTTCGTGACTGGTTGAAGCACGTGGACGCCATGGGCCAGCTCAAGTTCGTGAACGGCGCCAATACCGAAGAGGACATCGGACAGGCCACCGACGTCCTTCACCATACGGCGGGGTCTCCAGCGGTGCTGTTCGACAACATCCCTGGCTATCAGCCGGGCTATCGCGTCCTGGTGAACCCGTTCAACACCCATCCCCGGATCGCCTTCTCGGTTGGCGTCCCCCACGACGTACCGACGTCGGTGCAGCAAGAGCACTGGCGCCAGCGGCTCCACGCGTTCCAGCCGCTCGCCCACGTCGAGGTCAGCGACGGTCCCGTCATGGAAAACATCATGCGCGGGGACGACGTGGACTTGACCAAGTTCCCCGCGCCCAAATGGCACCCAAATGATGGTGGCCGATACATCGGGACCGGCTCCTTCGACGTCACGCGCGATCCCGACGACGGCTGGGTGAACTGCGGAACCTACCGCGTGATGCTGCACAACGCCAAGCAGGTCGGCTACTACATCTCGCCAGGCAAGCATGGCCGCATCCACCGCCAGAAGTGGTTCGACCGAAACGAGCCCTGCCCGGTCGTCATGGTCCTCGGGTCCCATCCCCTGATGTTCCTGGCCGCGTGCACCGAGATCCCCTACGGGCTCACCGAGTACGACTGGGTCGGCGGGATCGCTGGCGAACCGGTGAAGACCATCAAGGGACCCATCACGGGGCTGCCCTTCCCGGCCGACGCGGAGATCGTGCTGGAGGGGTTCGCCTCGAATGCGACGCGCCTTCCCGAGGGCCCCTTCGGCGAATGGACCGGCTACTACGCGTCGGACATCCGCCCGGAGCCGGTGCTCGACGTCAAGGCCGTCTACCATCGAAACGACCCGATCCTGCTCGGCCTACCGCCCAACAAGCCCGTCGACGAGCAGGCGCGTTACCGGGCGTGGCTTCGCTCCGCGCTCCTCTTCGACGACATCCAGAAGGCCGGCGTGCCGGACGTGCAGGGGGTGTGGGCCCACGAGGTCGGCGGGTCCCGTCTGTTCCTCGCCGTCTCCATCAAGCAGCGCTACGCGGGCCACGCGCGCCAGGCCGGGCACATTGCCGCGATGTGCCACGCGGGGGCGTACCTGGGGCGGATCGTCGTCGTGGTGGACGAGGACATCGATCCCACGAACCTGGAAGACGTGATGTGGGCCGTGTGCACACGATCAGACCCGGAGCGGTCCATCGATCTCATCAAGCGGGCATGGAGCGGGCCCCTGGACCCGGCGATCCATCCGGATCAGAAAGGCTTCAACTCCCGCTTGATCATCGATGCCTGCCGACCCTTTGAGTGGAAGGACAAGTTCCCGCCCGTTTGCAACCTCAACGCCGAGCAGCAGCGCGTCGCCCGCGAGCGGTGGGGCTGGCTCGTCCAGTAGCGCGCGAATCACGCCTCGCCGCGTCGACGCGGGAGGTCCAGGGAGTTTCAATGGTTGACACGGCTAAGCCGTCCGAGCCGATGGCGGCATCCGGCGACGCGCGATGGGATACGCCGACGGCGTATCACCAGTGGATGGAAGCGCAGGGCATCCCGATCCACCGCGGCTACTTCGTTCCCGACGGGCGAACGGTGGAGCTGAGCTGGTGGGAGGCGCGCCAGTGCAACGCAGCCTTCCTCCTCCTCGCCGGGCTGGAAGGGGTCAGTGAGATCCGGGTGACGGAGATCCCCCCGGGCAAATCGCTTCCTCCAACCTGCTTCGGGATGGACGAAGTGGCCTACGTGCTCGATGGACGCGGTCTCACGACGCTCACCTGGGCGGACGGGTCGAAGCACACCTTCGAATGGGGCAAGACGAGCCTCTTCCGCCTGCCGCGGAACTGCACCTACGAGCTGAGCAACGCCCAGGGGAACCAACCGGCCCGGATCCTGACGAACAACTATCTGCCCCTCGCTATGGCGACCACCGGCGACGCCGAGCCCTTCTTCAAATCGCCCTTCAGCGGCAATGCCATGCCGCCCCCCGAGGCGGAAGTCCTCTCGGAGGCCAAGGCAGTCCATCAGCCGCTCGACGACGGCGGTGTTGGGGCCGGCGTCTTCTGGTACGGCAACTTCTTCCCGAACATGGCCACCTGGGACCACCTCTCCCCCTTTACGACGAGGGGCGCAGGCGGCCACGTCGTATGGATCCGGTTCCCCCAATCGCCCCTCACGGCCCACATGTCCGTCTTCCCGGCGCAGACCTACAAGAAAGCGCACCGGCACGGCGCGGGGTGGGTTCTCGTCATCCCGAAGGGCGAGGGATATTCCGTCATGTGGCCGGAGGGCCAGGAGAAGGTCATCGTTCCGTGGCACGAGGGCACGATCTTCGTGCCCCCGAATCGGTGGTTCCACCAGCACTTCAACCTGGGGAGTGAGCCGGCCCGGTACGTTGCCCTCCACCCGCCCATGTTCCTGAGCGGGTTCAGCGAGAAGATCGAGGACATGGAGCGCGACCAGATCGAGTATCCCAACGAGGACCCGATGATTCGCCAGCGCTTCGAGGAGGAGCTTGCGAAACGGGGGCTCACGAGCCTGATGCCGGCCGATGCCTACGGCGATCGGCAGTACCAATGGAACTACGCCGGGTCGAGGGCGTAAGAGCGTGCTCGCTCATGGGCGACCCCGTCGGGCCATGAGCCGCAATGTTGAACGTGGAGGAGAGCATGGTCGACGTAGCCGAGCGACCGACGAGCATACGCAACTACAAAGGGATGCGCGAGTGGCTTGAACGCGTCGACGCCATCGGCGAGCTGCGGCGCGTGAACGGCGCGACGTGGCAGGAGGACATCGGCCGGATCGCCGAGATGCTCACCCACACCGACGGCGCCCCCGCCGTGCTCTGCGACGAGATCCCTGGCTACCCCAGAGGATTTCGCGTCCTGGTGAACTCGAACGGCGAGCCGCGTCGCCTCGCCATCACGCTGGGCCTCGACCCCAACATTTCGACCGAGGGGTTGATGGACTGGTTCGAGAACCGCATGGACTCCATGGAGCCAATCCCCGTGCGGTACGTGGACAACGGCCCCGTGCTTCAGAACGTCGACGAGGGCGACGACATCAACCTCCTGAAATTCCCCGCCCCCTTCTGGCATCCGGAGGACGGGGGCCGCTACATCGGGACCGGCTGCGTCGACATTACCAAGGACCCGGACAGCGACTGGGTGAACACCGGGACCTATCGTGTCATGCTCCATAACGAGAAGCAGGTCGGGCTCTACATCTCACCGGGCAAGCACGGTCGGATCCACCGCGACAAGTACTTCGCGCGCGGCGAGCCCCTCCCCGTCGTCATCGTCATCGGCGGCGACCCCGTCTTCTTTGTCGCCAGCTCGCTCGAGATCGGCGTCGGCGTGAGCGAGATGGAGTGGGTGGGCGGCCTGCGCGGAGAGGCCATCGAGGCCATCAAGGGCAAGTACACGGGTCTCCCGATCCCCGCGCACGCGGAGATCGTCCTCGAGGGCTTCGCATATCCGAACACCAAGCTCATGGAAGGGCCTTTCGGCGA
>DASRDP010000127.1 GCA_035652535.1 Chloroflexota bacterium | reverse complement strand
ACCCCGGTCGGGTCGTCGACGCGCCCATTGCGGATAACGTCAGCACCCGCCAGCTCCGCCTGCGAGAACGCTACCTCAACGTCATCTGGCACCGGCTACACGCGCCGATTCCGGTCGACCTCTTCGCCGGCCCTCTGGATGTGTTCCATTCGCCGGATTACGTGCTACCGCCCGTCCGCCGCGGGGTTCGCTTGATCACGGTCCACGACTTGGCCTTTCTCGTTCAGCCGGAATGCGCGGACGAGCGCCTCCGCGAGTTTCTCGAGCAAGCAGTGCCCAAATCCGCGGGAGAGGCAGACTACATCATCACCGATTCGGAGAACACGCGAAACGATGTGATCTGCCTGCTGGATGCCGCGCCCGAGCGCGTGTTCGTGGTTCCCGGCGGGGTCGATCCCAGCTTTCGCCCGGCGAGCGCGCAGGAAGTCGCGGCGGTGCGGGCCGAATATGAATTGGCTCGCCCATACCTCCTGGCCATCGGGGTCATCGAGCCGAGGAAGAACTTTCCCCGCTTGATCGACGCGTACGCCCGGTTCCGCGTCCGAACCGGGCTCCAGCACCAGCTCGTCATCGCCGGCGGGAAGGGCTGGTTGAGCGAAGCAACATACGACCAAGCGGAGCGCTCGGCCTTTCAATCGGACATTCGATTCACCGGCTACGTGCCGGAGCGGTACCTCGCCGCCCTGTACACCGGCGCGGAGGTGTTCGCCTACCCATCCCTCTACGAAGGATTCGGGCTCCCGGTGCTCGAAGCGATGGCCTGTGGGACGCCGGTGGTCTGCGCCAATACGTCATCCCTGCCGGAGTTCGCGGGGGATGCAGCGCTCCTTGTGCCCCCGGAGGACCTGGACGCAATGGCCGATGCGCTCGAGCAAGCCTGCGTCGACACCGACGTTCGCGAGGACCTCCGCACGCGTGGAGCGAAGCGCGCGGCGAGCTTTCCCTGGGAGCGCTCGGCCGCGAAGCTGGTTGAGATCTACGAACAGGTTGCAGGTGCGAGCCATTAGCGCGCTCCCGTCGAGTGGCATGGCGCGACGGTCGGAAAGAGCCCCGGGAACGGGCGCCCTTCACGAGCGGAGGCGCTGGGTCTTCGAGCACATCCCGCCCAATGCCGACCGACTCCTCGATGCTGGCTGCCACGACGGCGAAAGCACCGCGGCATTCGCCCGCAGGGTCCGCTTCGCCCTCGGGTTCGACGCCGACGTCGAGGCACTGCGCCACGGCGCCCAGATTCACGCGGGGAAGCTGTGCGCCGCGAGCGCGGACGCCATCCCATTCGCGGATGGCAGCTTCGACTGTGTCGTCTTCAGCGAGGTGATGGAACACCTACCGGCCGAAGCCGAGAAAGCCTGCGTGCGGGAGCTCAGGCGCGTGTGTCGCGAGGGCGGCCGCTTGATTCTCACCACTCCGCATCGGGGGCGCTTCTGGTGGCTTGATCCCTTGATGATGAAGACGCACCTTCGGCGCGTCATGCATTCCCTTCGAAACCGGGCCGTGCCGATGAAAGGACACAAGCATTACCATCTCGACGAGCTCCGGGCGCTGCTCGATCCGTATTTCGAAATCGAGCACGTCGCTCGGGTCGGGTGCCTGTTGTACCCGGTGGCCTACTGGGGATACCTGCTCCCGTTTGGGCTCGGAAGGCTCCCGCCATTGGCCGCGCTCTGGCAGCGGATGATGGACGCAGACTATCTCCGAGAATGCGGGGACGCGGCGTACAACGTCTGTATCATCGCGACCGCGCGCGGCGCGTGGCGCGCGCCCCAGGCGGCGACGAGCGCTGCGCTGGTGCCCCCATCACGCGACGAATCTCAGGGCTGATAGAGACCGAAATGCGGATTGGCGTCAACGCGCTCTTCCTCCAGCGCCCGGCGACGGGGATGGGGCAGCACCTGTTTCACCTCCTGGAGGGACTGGACGAATACGACGACCAGAACACCTATGTGCTGCTCAGCCCCCGCTTCCGCCATTCGACGATGGGTCGATTCCCGCAGCTCTCCGAACGGTTCGAAAACATCGAAGTCGTGAGCGCGCTTCGCCGATTCGGCGAACGCTTCGAAAGCCTGTGGTGGGAGCAGGTGGGAATCGTGCGAACGTGTCACCACGAAAGCATCGATATTCTCCATTGCCCCTATTTCGCCGCGCCCTACTTCCTGCCCTCCAAGACCGTGGTCACCGTTCACGACGTGATCCCGCTCGTCATGCCCGAGTACCGCATGCGGCCCCAGAGCCGGATGTATACGAGCCTCGTTTCATTCACCGTTCGGCGGGTCAACGCCATCATCACCGTCTCCGAGTACTCCAAGCGCGACATCATGCGGACCCTTCACATCCCGGAAGAACGCATTCACGTCATCGGGAACGCCGTTGACGCGAGCTATCGGCCCATAACCGATACGCGACTGATCGATTCCGTCCGCGAACGGTACGGGATCGGGCCGAAGTACATTCTCTACTTCGGCGGATTCGACGTGCGCAAGAACGTGGACCGCGTGCTGCAGGCGTACGCGGCCTTACCAACGCCAGTCAAGAACGAGTACCAGCTCGTGATCGCGGGTCGGCTGCACCTCCTCGGCCATCCGTTGTACCCAGACCCCCGGCCCCGCGTCCGGGAGCTGGGGTTGGAAGACCACGTCGTCGTGACCGGACAAATCCGAGAGCAGGACAAGGCGCCACTGTACAGCGCCGCCGCGCTCTACATATTTCCCTCGTTGTACGAGGGATTCGGGATTCCCGTCTTGGAGGCAATGGCGTGCGGAGCAGCGGTCATCACGTCGAACTTGTCCGCCCTTCCCGAGGTCGCCGGCGACGCGGCGCAGCTCGTCGACCCGTACCGGGTGGAGGCCATTCGTGATGCCATGGCGGAGCTGCTGGAGAACGCAGCCCTGAGAGACAGCCTGCGCGAGCGGGCCCTCGCCCGCGCGAGCCACTTTAGCTGGCAGCGCGTGGCGCAACAGACGCTCGACGTGTACAAGAAGCTTGCGGCGAACTAGCGGCTCCGACGACGCGGCCCGCGCGCGAGACTGGCGTTTCCCATGAGGGTGCTGATGCTCTCCAAGGCGCTCGTCGTTGGCGCCTACCAGCAGAAGCTCGTGGAGATCGCTCGGCACGGCGAAATCGATTTGACCGCCGTCGCACCACCCTCGTGGCGCGACGGCGCGGCCGAGCGCTTCATCGAGCAGCGGGAAGCGAGCGGGTACAGGCTCATCGTTTCGCCCATCGCGGCCAACGGGAATTTTCACCTCTTTTTCTTCCCGCAGCTCCCCAAGATTCTCGACGACTGCCAGCCCGACCTCCTCCACGTGGAGGAAGAGGCCTACAACCTGGCGACATTCCTTGCCGTGTGGCACGCGCGCCGGCGGCGCATTCCTTCAGTGTTCTTCACGTGGCAAAACATCGCGCGAAGGTACCCGCTCCCCTTTCGGTTGATGGAGCGGTACGTCTACCGCAACGTGGGGTGCGCCATCGCTGGCACACGGTCGGCGGAGCGCGTGTTGCGCGGGAAAGGGTATCGGGGTGTGGTGCGCGTCATCCCGCAATTTGGGGTCGACCCGACGGTCTTCTCGCCAGCTCCCGAGCATCCCGAATCCAGCGGGGCCGATGGTGGCGTCATCACGATCGGTTTCGCCGGTCGACTGGTGCCCGAGAAGGGCGTCGAGGTCCTCGTCGACGCGTGCGCGCGCCTGGATCGTCCCTATCGACTCGTGATTCTCGGGAATGGCCCCGCACTGCCATCGATACGGGCGCGGATCCGCCAGTATGGGATCGAAGACCTCGTGGATATAAGAAACGCCATCGATTCGCGCGAGATGCCGCAGTTCCTTCGAAGCCTCGACGTGCTCGTGTTACCGTCGCTGACGCGCCCCAACTGGGCCGAGCAATTCGGCCGGGTCTTGATTGAAGCGATGGCGTGCGGTACTCCCATCATTGGATCGAGCTGTGGAGAAATCCCGGATGTCGTCGGCGATGCGGGGCTGATCGTGCCGGAGGGCAATGCGTCCGCTATCGCCGAAGCGGTCATGCGCCTGGCCAAGGATGGCCGCCTGCGGGCGGACCTGATCCAGCTCGGAAGGCGCCGGGCGCTCGAGCGTTTCACCCACGCGCGTGTCGCCCAGGACACCGTCGACCTCTACCTCGCTTGCGCGAAAGCCTGACCTCCAGCGTCACCACAACCAGCGGTCCAGCTCACTCCGCGTGAAGAGGGCGTCGAGGTCGAACCCGGCGGCGGCCACGGCTTCGCGCGCGCCCTCCTCTCGATCGATGACGCCGATAATCTTGGCGACGCGACACCCCGCCTCGCCCAGTACGTGCGCCGCACGGATCGCCGAGCCCCCACTCGTCAGCACGTCCTCCACGACGACGACGGAGTCGC
>DASRDP010000126.1 GCA_035652535.1 Chloroflexota bacterium | reverse complement strand
GAGGCGTCCCTGGTCGACGACCATCAGGGCGCGGCCGAGGCGGAGGTCGCCCTGGCTGGAGTCGATGCCGGGGCCGGAGTCGTAGCGGTCTGGGCGGTCTGGGTCGAAGGTGTTGTAGCCCATGCCGCCGCGCCAGTCGGTGAGGGCCCAGACGGATGCGCGGGCGAGATCGCCGTAGCCGGCGTCGCCCTGGCGCTGCTTGGGTGCGAAGGGGCTGGCGACGGCCTTGCGGTAGCTGGCCTCGTCGATGAGGTAGCCCTGGCCATCGAGGGTGAGGTGGTAGGTGGCCATGGGCTACGCCCAGCGCCCCGTCTTCACGCTCGCCCGGAGGCCTCCGGCACAGCTCAGGACAGGCCCGCCGAAGGGCACGAGCCCCCTCCATCCGTCATCCTGAGGGCGCAGCCCGAAGGATCTCGCGAGCCACAGTTGCTTCGCTTCGCTCAGCATGACAGGCGCGCCCGCCTG
This sequence comes from Chloroflexota bacterium, assembly GCA_035652535.1. Classification (NCBI taxonomy): domain Bacteria; kingdom Bacillati; phylum Chloroflexota; species Chloroflexota bacterium. The sequence continues at coordinate 33,204 of DASRDP010000126.1, read as the reverse complement.
CCCTCGTCCGCTCGCCCGGAGGCCTCCGGCACAGCTCAGGACAGGCCCGCCGAAGGGCACGAGCCCCCTCCATCCATCATCCTGCAGGACAGGCCCGCCGAAGGGCACGAGCCCCCTCCGTCCGTCATCCTGAGGGCGCAGCCCGAAGGATCTCGCGAGCCACAGATGCTTCGCTTCGCTCAGCATGACAGGCGCGCCCCTAACCGGCAGGTCGCAAACGGGGAAGCCCATCACGCAAGCTCCACGATGGCGAGCTGGCTCTTGAAGGCGGTGCTGGGTTCCATCGTTCCGCTCCACTGTCCGGTGAGCTCGAGGGTCTGATCGGTGGTGCTGTCGATGGCCAGCGAATCGTCCCCGGAGCCCTGCCACGCCGCCACTCGGCTGGTGGTGGGCGGGTTCGCCACCAGCCCCGCCGCCCCCTGGTAGAAGTCGGACCGGCCGTAGGCGCGCTGGGCGTTCGTGGCCCCTGCGGCGAAGAGCACGGCCTCGAGGCGGACGATGCCTGTGGTGGTGCCGCTGGCGACGGCGTGGATGATGATGGCGGCGGTGGCGCCGCCGTATTTGAGGCGGAGGGTGAGGTTTCGGGCGGTGCCCGTGCCCTGCACGACGGTCCCGGCCATGGACACGCGCAATAGGCCGGTGGTGCCGAGGGCGCCGCCTGGGACGGTGAGGCTGTAGAGCGAGGTCTCCGCGGTGGTGTTCCCCAGCGTGACCTGGCTGGTCGAGCGGCCCAGTACCGTTATGCCCGAGCTGGTGACGGCACCTGCAGCCTGGACCCAGCTGGCGCCGCTGTCGCGATAGAGCGTGCCGCCGTTCGTATCGGTGGCGAGGTAGAGGCGGCCGGCGAGCCCCGCCGGTGGACGAGCGGCGAGGCTGCCGGCCATGACGGCGTGGGTGGCGAGGGTACGGGCGCCGGCGAGGTCTGGGCAGGGCGCCAGCAAGAGATATGACGGCTCGATCATCGCGGGCTCGACCTGCCGGCCGCGGCATTCGCCACCGAGTAGAGGCCCGACGCGGCCAGACCCACGGCCGCGCCCTGGAGAATGGCATCGTAGAGGCCCTGGGCCCCCGTCCCGGTGGTCAGGTACGCGCCTATCGAGGCGGCGGTCCCAACGGCGAGGCTCGCCAGGGCCGCGTACCGCGGCTGCACGATGCCCGCGCGCTTGAGCGCCTCGATGAATCCCGTGATGAGCGGGACCGTCACAATCGCTGGATTCGAATTCATGGGCCTCCTCTCCCACAATCGTTTCCTCCGACCCTTCAGAAGCCGCCCGATTGAAGGCGGGCTTGCTCCCGCCGAGCTGGCGGGGCGAAGGGTCGGCGATTCGGCGCGGGCGCGCCGAGGAGGTCCCTGCACGACCCCTCGACGCGCTCGCGCTTCGCTCAGGGCGTCACGTGTATCGCTCCACGACGATCGTGTGGATCAGCGACGCGCCGTCGACCGCGCCCGCCGTGGGGTTGTGCAGTCGAATCCGCAGCGTATCCGCCGCGGACACGTCCATCTGGCTGATGACCAGCCCCGCCTCGAGCGCGTTGTTCACCGTGCTCCCCCCGCGAACGACGTCGGTCGTGAGGAGCCCGGTCACGCTCACCGTATCGTTGCGCGCCGTCGTCGCCGCCAGCGACGCCGGGTCATAGGTCACCTGGGCGCGCAGGAAGAGCGGCCCGTGCCGCAGCACGTTGAACGCCAGCGTGTCGGTCGTCACCGCCTTGCCCACGCGCTGCAGGATCGTCAGCGTCGCCGATGCCGCGGGCGGCGTCGGCGCGTAGCTGCCCGCCGTGGTGGACAGGTAGTAGCTGCTGCCCGCCGTGAACGGCGCGTCCGGATCGTAGAGCACGCCCGCCTGGCACACCGCCACGGACCCGCCGGCCGGCTGGGTCTCCATGGCCACGAACTCGGCCGCCACGCGCGCGTCGGCGTCCGCGAGCACCCAGTTGCTCCCATCGAACCCGATGAGGTCGCCGACGTTGCACGAGACGCTTGCCCCGAGCGTGACGCGCGTCACGCCCGAAGCGTGGAGAATCGTCGGGGAAGAAGCCATGTCTCAGATCCTTTCTGCCATCCGGAGCCTAGCTGGCGTTGATGGAGCGCAGCCGCGCGATCGCCGAGTCCCGCATGAGGGCGAGCCCCACATACCAGCGGATGCGCACACGGCTCGCGTCCTTCGTCTCGAGCTGGCCGATGTCCACCACCTCGATCGCCCCGTTCTGCAGGCCGCACAGGCCATCGGACTCCGAGAAGTGGATGGCGTACATGCTCGAGAGCGCTGAGCCTCCCCCCGAGCCCGTCTCCGTGTCAGGCTGGAAATCCGACACGTACACGGGAATGCCGTCGTACATCATCACCTGCGCCCCGAACGCCGTCGTGCCGCTCTCGACGTAGTGCGCCGACGCCTGGAGCAGGCTCTTCAGCTTGCGGCGCGTCCGCCGGCTCATCAGCAGGATGTCCGGCTTCCCACCCTTCACCAGATCGATGAGCTGGTCGACCAGGGCCAGCGTCAACGCTCCGCCGGTCGCCCCGACCTCGAGGGTTTGGGCGGAGCTGGCCAGCTTGACCAGCCCGTCGAAGCTGTTGGTATCCACCGAGCTGTCGCCGGTGATCACCGTCTGCTCGAAGGCGCGAGCGACGCTCTTGGCCTTGAGCTGTGTCTGGATCGCCCGCTGGTCCTGAATGCTGGACCGCGTGCGCTGGATGAAGTTGTCGACGTCGGCGTCCCCGCCCAGGATGGAGAGGTTGGCCGTCTTCTGGGTGAAGGTGGCCGTGCCCTCGGTCCACACGGCGTTCACGGCGTAGAAGCTGGCGCCGCCCAGGGTGTTCTCCTGGTTGTATTTGAATGAGTTCCCCTCCACTGTCAGAAAGGGGAGGTACGCAAAGATGGGCGACTCCTCGATGATCGTCTCGATCACGCCCCGCTGGAGCATGTCGGTGGAGAGCTTCGCGCTCTCCGCAAGCGTCAGCGCCATCGGCTCATCTCCTCTGAGTAACCGGTCGGCTGGATCGGCGAGACGGCGACGCCACCCCGCCGACCCAGCGCCTCTTCCTTACTTGTTCGCCAGCGCCTCGGAAACGGCCGCGGCCACGGCGGCGCCGATCGCCTTCAGACTCGTCTCGTCGAGGGTCATCGTCCGGAGGATCTCCGCCTCACCCGCCGCCTGGGCCGGCTCCTCGTTCCACTGGTGGTCGATGGCGAGGTCGCTGTGGCGCGTCGCCTGCTTGCCCACCAGATTCGCCGTCTCCACGGCGTTCTGCAGCGCCTGATTGGCGATCGCCTGGCGCTGGTTGTCGAACTGCTGCGCATCAGACATCAGCTTGTGGAACACGAGCCGCTGCTCCCGGATGGACTCCAGCGACTCCTGCTGATACTCGTCGTAGGTGCGCTTCACGTTGGCCTGCCAGGCCAGGTTGGTGTACTCCTCGTGTGCGGCGTTGCCGGCATGCGCCTCGGTCATCCTGCTCGCTCCTTCTGTCGTCTCACTCATCGATGGTTGCGGCTCAGCGCGGCGGTGATCTTGGCGATGGGGCTCAGATCCTCCGCGCTGGGCTCGAGGCGGGGCGACGCGCCCACGGGGATCACCGTCGCGCCCAACTCGCGCCGCGCAGCCTCCAGCGCTCGGCCGTAGGCCGCCCGGGCGACCTCGACGCTGGCGTCCAGCTCCTCGATCGTGCTGCCGGCCACCAGCTCCTCCACGATCTGCCCGGCGTGCTCGGCGAGGATCGCCCGGCGGTGGGCCTCGACCCATCCGCGCTGCGCGTCGGAAGCCGCCGCGCGCAGGGCGGTCGCCTCACGCTCGTGCTCCTGCTGGACGACCGCGAGCTGCGCGCGCAGAGCTGCGATCTCCGCCTCCACCTCACCCCGCTCGCCCACATCCTCTCGCTCGCCCACATCCTCTCGCTCGCCCACATCCTCCCGTTTGCCCACATCCTCCCGTTCGCCCACATCCTCCCGTTCGCCCTGAGCTTGTCGAAGGGCGTCCGTTCGTGGTTCGACGGGCTCACCATGAACGGTCAGAGCTGTGCTCTCTCCCATGCATCTCCCCCTTTGCGTTCATCCGGCCCAGCTCAGCGTCCCGGTCCGCACGCGCCGCTTTCGTTCCTCCATGAGGTCCCGCGCCTCCTGCTCGTAGAGCGTCGCCACGTCGGAAGCGCTCGCCCCGCGCTGGCGCTCGAATCGCTGGCGCTTCGCCTCATCCAGGGTGATCCACCGCAGCGCCCGTGCCACCGTGAGCCGCAGCAGGATGTCGTCGTCGCTCGCGGGCGTCTCCAGCGTGTCGCCATCCGCCGCTGGCTCCGCGTAGCGCGCCAGATAGTCCAGGCGAACGGCCTCTCCCGAGGCCGAGGGCGCGGGGTTCAGCTCCAGGTTGCCCGCGAAGGCGCCGTAGCTGCCGCCGCTCTCCGCTCCCACCTCGCCCTGCGTCTGTCGGAGGGCGAGCCGAGGGCTCCACGGCACGCCCGCCGGGTACTCCACCCGCAGAACGCGCTCGAGGTTGGCAGGCAGGGCATAGGCCGCCTGGTCCGCCACAGTGGTGATCGTCGCCGTCGCCTCCTTGGGGAGCGTGCGTCCATACAGACGGACCGCCTCGGCGATCCACTCATTCAGGAGTGCGTCGGCCCACAACTGCGTCCCACCGGCGTCGCCGAGCTCCTGCCGAACCAGCGACCGCAGCCCGGCGCGCGTGGTCACGAGCCCGCTCCCGCTGCGCCTGGCGCTCCATGGCGTCCACCAGCCAGTCCACGAAGCCGCTCAGCCAGCCATAGGTCCGCTCGCCGCATAGGAGACAGAACCGGTCGCCGTCCTCGTCGGGAAACATCGGCCCCGCGCATCGCCCGCATCGTGTGCTCACCTCCGTGTCTCTCCACGTCCTGCTCATCGTCTCGCTCATCTCTGGATCAGCCCTGGTCGAGCTGGCGCACGGCCGTAGGCCATCTGACGAAACGGCCATCCTGAGGGCGTCTGACGAAACGGCCATCCTGATGGCGTCTGACGAAACGGTCATCCTGAGGGCGAAGCCCGAAGGATCTCGCCTGACAACAATGCTTCGCCGCGCTCAGCATGGCGCCCCTCACAGCACCGTCCTCGGCGGATCGAGAAAGGCCCGATCCGCTCGGACGCGCTCCAGCTCGACCTCCGGGTCCAGATCGCCCAGGGCCTCCATCGCCCCGCGGTGCGAGCGCAATCCCCCCTGCACCAGACTCAAGTTCCGCTGTGCGTCGGCGTCGTCGTCGCGCGGGAGCATCTGCGGCCAGATCACCTGGGCGCGGTACGGCGCGAACGCCCCGGGCGCGCGGCCGGGTTCGAACCGCTCGACGAGCGTTAGCACCATGCGCGCGCATCGGCGCAGCGCCGCGCTCCAGCCCACCCGCTTGCGCAGCGTGCGATGGACCAGCGGCTGCAGCTCGGTCTCCAACGCCACGCCCGAGAGCAGGCGGCCGGAGTCGCCGAAGCTCGTTCGCGGCGTCTCGGACACGTCGTAGATGGCTCGGAGCACGCGCTCGATGTGGTCCTGGAGGGCAGGCGCGTTGCCCCGCCACTCCAGGAGCGCCACGTCGGCGTCGCGCGGGAGGTCCCACACCGTTCCCGGGCCGACGGGCAGGTCCGAGTGCTCCTCGATGCCGCGAAACACGACCGGCGGGTCCGCGTGGTAGCGAATCAGGTCGGCCTGGTCGCTCATGCGCTCGTCCAGCTCGCGGTTCAGCGCGATGAGCTGCGCCAGGTCCGACACGCCCCAGGCGCTATTCGGGGGCTGGAGGTTGGCCACGTGCACGAAGGGGATGAACCCGTAGGGGTTCGGCCCATCTCGCACGACCTGGTCTCCCACGACGAGCTGGAAGCGCGCATCGGTCCATCGCTCGATGGTGTCCAGCATCGCCGGGGCCGCCGCGCTCCCGCTCGGCGCGGGGCCTCGAGTCACGCCGAAGCGCTCGGCGGCCTCGGCCGCGCTGACGCGCCCGGCGAGGACGACCTCGCGGAGTGTGGCGATATCGTCGCTCGCCCAGGTGGGAAAGAAGCAGAAAGGATCCACGTTCACCACGCGCACGCGCCCCGCCGCGTCCCAGAGGACCTTCAGCACGGCGTCGCCCAGCACCGAGGCGTTCGTCGCGGCCTGGAGCAGCACCAGATCCAGGTCGTTCTCCTCGGCGATGCGATTCAGGAGCCGCTCGGCCGCGCGCGCCTTTTCCTCCCCCGCCCCGGGTGCCCCCTCTCCCGCCCGCGCCTTGTCGGCGCGGCCGGCCTCTCCCCCCAGAGGGGGGCGAGGCAACGGAAGGGCTCCCTCTCGTGCCACGGCGGGAGAGGGGGGTGAACTTGCACCCTTCCCTGCCGCAGCGGGGGAGGGTGGGGTGGGGGCAGCCTCCTCGCGCTCGACGGGGACGGAGAACCGCACGCCGCGGCCGAAGAGGTACGCGACGCCCTTGTCCGCCACGGCCCGGGCGTAGTTCACCACGAGGCTCGTTCGCCCGCGGCGGGGCCGAGTGAAGTGCGTCCCGTCGTAGAAGTCGAGCAGGTCCTGGTATCCGCGCAGCCGCCCGGCGTCGCGCGCCCGGAGCTGCGCCAGCAGTGCGAGCCCCGGCTCATCCGGACCCTGTCGACGGGGAAGGGGCAGGGCGCGGGCGATCATCCTCATCGCGCGGCCCTCAGCCCGCGGGCGACGCGGGGCTGCGTCCCGGCCGCGGCTTCCACCGCCAGCGCGAGGGACATCAGCAGGTCGTCGTGGCCCTCGCGCGGGTCGACGAAGAAGGAGAGGCGCTGGTTCTCGTGCAGCGTGGACTGCGCGAGGCGCATCTCTTCCCAGAACTCCGCGCTCTCCGGGGACGCCGTGGAGCCGGGCTTGCCGCCCTCCGCGTACATCTTCAAGCGGCCGCCGTTGATCGCCCCCAGCAGCCCGTAGCCCAGGGCGCTCTTCGAGGCCGCGGTGAAGAGGAACGGCCGCGCCACGCCCGGCAGGGCGCCGACCAGGAAGCTCGCCACCCCGGCGCCGACGCCGGTGGCGTCGATCACCACGGCGCGGCAGCCCCAGACGTGCTTCAGCAGGTCGACGAGCTGAGGGAACAGCTCGCGGTGCTTCCGTCCCGTCCACCAGTAGTGCTGAACGATGTGAATCGTGGGTTCTGCCAGAGAGGCACGAGGCGCGAGCCGCACCGGCTCGGGAGAGAAGGCCGCGCCACTATCCCCGCGGTCCTCTTCCCCCCTCGCGGAGGAGCCGCCTCCAGTGCCTCCCTCCCCCCTCGCGGGGGAGCCGCCTCCAGTGCCTCCCTCCCCCCTCGCGGGGGAGGGTCGGGGTAGGGGGGCCCACGTGACGGCGCAGATGGTGACGGCGGTCGAATCCTTGCGCGGCTTGAGCGACCGGAGGGCAGAGTCCTCCGCCTGCTCGTCCTCCCCCGCCACGTCGATCCCGGCGACGTAGAGTCCCCTCTCCCCCGCGGAATCGGGCGCGGGCCGATCACCGAAGAGTCCCCTGTCCCCCACGCGTGGGGGACAGGGGGAGGGTGAGGGGGCTATCTCTCCCCTCCCCCCTTGCGGGGGAGGGTCGGGGAGGGGGGTACCCCCCGGGCTCGCCAGCCGCGGATGCTCGCCCCGAAGCTGAGCGAGCTGCGTCTCCGAGAGGAAGCGGCCCCCGTTCTCGACGGCGTCGAGCAGATACTGGGTGCGGACCAGCGGGTGCTCCGGCCCCATCCGCGCCATCTCCGCCTCGACATAGGCGCGGTAGTCTGGGTTGTGGGCCGCCACCACGTACCAGGGGTAGCGAAAGTCGCGGCGCTCGCCGTCCGCCGCTTCCAGGCGCACGTTCTCGCGGCGCGCCCGCTCCAGCAGGGTGTCGGCCGTCCAGGCCGTCCCATAGAGCACCGTCGTCACGTTCGTCGTGGCGCCCATGGGGCGGAAGTCCTTCAGGTACTTCTCCTCGTCGAAGTCCTGCGCCTCATCGACCTCGAGGAGGAGGCTGGCGGTGGCGCCGACGACGTGGCTCTCCGGCTCGCCGGAGAAGAAGGAGACGCGCGCGCGGCCGAGCTGGATCATCGAGCCGAGCTGGCGTGTCCAGCGGCCGCGGTTCAGGCCGTTCTCCAGCGTCCGCTCGAGCCGCAGGATGCTGTTCACGATCTGCGGACGGAAGGTGGGCGCGGCCTTGACCACGACGCCGCCGGTGCGCTGGAAGAGATTGAGGAGGTACGCCTCGAGCTGGGCGGAAAGCTCGTTCTTGCCGGCCTGGCGGCTCATCATCACGGTGAAGGTTCGGCCGCGATGGTGGAGAACGGAGTCGAGAATCGCCCGAGCCGGCTCGAGCTGATAGGGACGAAGCGGCACGCCGACGACGTGGCGGCTGAACAGCTCGATGTCGGCGAGGAGTCGGCGGAGGCCCTCCTCGCGCGGGGAGAGTAGCTGGTCGCTGGACTCGGCCACGGCATCCTCGATAGAACGTTTGTTCTAATCGAGAATAGCACGAGGCCTGGGCTTTTATCTCACCCTGCTTTGCCTACCGGGCACAAACCACGGCGCCTCGCCCGTGGTCGGCCACGTCCTTGCGTGCGTCCCAGCGGCGCCCCTCTAACCTCGCCGCTGCCCGCCGACCGCCTCCATCAGCCGCTCGAAGCTCTCGTACGGGTGCGCGCCCACCACGGCGTACCCGCCGGCCACGAACGTCGGCACCGCCGTCACGCCCAGCTCCCGCGCCGCCTCGTACTCCTGCTCCACCCGCCCCGCGTACGCCTCCTCCGAGAGCGCGCACCGGAGACCCGCCGCGTCCAATCCAAGCCCGGTCGCGATCTCGCCCAGCACGTCGGCCGAGCCGATGTTGCGATCGTCCACGAAGTAGGCGCGAAACACCTGGTGACGAAACTCCGCGCCCTTCCCCCGCTCATCGGCCCACAGGGCGGCCTGGTGCGCCGGCGCGGAATTGTACCAGTGGGTGCGCTCCCCCACCTCCAGACCCTCGGCAGCCGCCGCCTCGGCGAAACGCCCACGCCGCGCCGCCATCGTCGCCGGGTCCCAGGGGATCTTCTGACCCTCGAGCGGGATACCCGGATGCAGATCGAAGGCGTGGTAGCGTACGACTACGTCGTACTCCCGCGCCAGCCTGTCGACCCGAGCCTGGCCGACGTAGCACCACGGTCAGATGAAGTCGCTGAAGACGGTCAGCTCGATCGACACGATCCCACCCCCAAACGCAATACGATCAACGCTCGATTGTAATCGCCCCGGCACGTTTCCCGCGTGGTAAGCTTGCGGCGACGACCGCAGCGGGAGGTGATTCCGTGGGCAAGATCCGGCACATCGCGTACCGATCCGAGGACGTCGAGGCCATGGCCAATTTCTTCGTGCAGGGCCTCGAGATGGAGATCGTCCAGCGCCGATCCAACGGCGCCGTCGACCTGACCGACGGCACACTGAACATCACGATCCTGCCCATGCGCATCGCCCGCGGCGACGGCAAGGTCCCGCGCCCCGGCATCGAGCACATCGGCTTTACCGTCGCGGACGAGGCCGCCACGCGGCAGCGCCTCGAGGCGCTCGGCGCCACCCAGATGAACCGCATCGACATGGGCCCGGTGAACTACGAGGTGAAGTACACCGGCATCGAGAACATCGAGATCGACCTCGGCCACTGGGCCGGCGCGGCTCCCATCGACCCGAAGCAGAGCGCCCCGGCCCACGCCTGACGCGCCGGCGCGGCTCCCATCGACCCGAAGCAGAGCGCCCCAGCCCACGCCTGACGCGCCGGCGCGGCTCCCATCGACCCGAAGCAGAGCGCCCCAGCCCACGCCTGACGCGCCGGCGCGGCTCCCATCGACCCGAAGCAGAGCGCCCCAGCCCACGCGTGACGCGCCACCGTGGCCCCTTGGCCACTGACGGTCCCCGCCGTCGCGGCCGCTCCTCGCGGCCCTGCGATCCGTGTGCTATCCTCGGACGCTTGATCACCATCCGAGGAGGCGCAGTATGCAGACGCAGCCGCTGACCCTGAAGACCGCCATCGGCACCTACGGCCATACCCGGGCCCTCAAGGATGGCTCGATCGCACCCCAGGGCATCACCCTCGACCACGTCGAGGTCACGCCCATCATCGCGGCCTTCCGCCGGATGATCCGCAACGAGGAGTTCGACATCTCCGAGATGGCGATCTCGACCTACATCTGCGCCAAGGCCTTCAACAAGCCCTTCACCGCCATCCCGATCTTCCCGCTTCGCTCGTTTCAGCACGGCTCGATCCTCGTCAACACCCGGAGCAGGGTCTCCCAGCCCACCGACCTCGAGGGCAAGCGGGTCGGCGTCCGCGCATACACCGTAACCGGCGGGATCTGGGTGCGCGGCATCCTCGCCAACGAGTACGGGGTCGATCTCAGTAAGATCACGTGGGTGGTCCCCGACGAGGAGCACGTCCAGGAGTTCAAGCTCCCCCGCAACGTGCAGAAAGTCGCGCCGGAGACCGACCTCAAGGAGCTCCTGCTCTCGGGCGACATCGCGGCCGCCATCGGCACCGGCCCCATCGATTCACCCGACGTCGCGCCGCTGATTCCCAACGCCCAGGATGCCGCCATCTCCTTCTTCCGCCGCACGGGCGTCTACCCCATCAACCACATGGTGGTGGTGAAGAACTCCGTGCTCAAGGACCACGGCTGGGTCACGACGGCCCTGTTCGACGCCTTCGCGCGCGCGAAGCGCGAGTACCTCCAGCGTCTCAACACGGCGACGGACCTCACCCCCCAGGACGAGAACGTCGTAAAGCTGAAGGGCATGGTCGGGCCCGACCCCTTCCCCTACGGCGTCGCGGCCAACCGCGCCACCCTGTCCACGATGATTCGGTACAACGTGGAGCAGGGCGTCATCCCGCGCCGCTACGAGGTCGAGGAGCTGTTCGCCCCCAACACGCTGAGCATGGAGTAGGCTCGCACGCCCCGAGTTCGCGAAAGCGCCCGCGCTGAGCCCCTACCCCCTTGCGGGGCCAGGCTGGGATAGGGGGCCACCGGGCCTATCCTCCCGTGTACTCCACCACGTACAGCCCGCCGCTGATCCGATCGGTCACGTAGATCAGCCCGTCCGCGTCCACGTATACGTCGTTGATCTGGGGCGCCCGCTGCCCGGGTGGCGGGGGCGGGACAAAGTACCCGATCTCCGTCGGGCGATCGGCGTCGCCGATGTCCGTCACCCGCAGCCCCGCGTTGAACCACGTGGAATAGATCCGCCGATCGCTCTGGAAGCTGCCCGGGTAGTTCTCATGGATGTTGTGCGGCCCGAACCGGAGCGGCCGCTCGTCGTAGCTGGCGTACGGCGCGCCCGTCGGTGGCACCGGGCGCGGGAAGCTGCTGATGATCACCGGCTGGCGCTCGTCGCGCACGTCGATCAGCCAGATGCGCTTGTCTCCGTCTTCCGCCAGCGTGCTCTTGACGGATTCGCACACCTGCACCACGAGCCCTCGCTCCGGTAGCGGGAAGCTGGTGTGGGCGTATCCGCCATACGGCGGACTCCAGTTGATCCGGCTCACCACCTTCGGCGCGCCCATGTCCGAGATGTCGAGGATCGCCATTCCCGCGTCGGTGCACGAGACGTAGGCGCGGTCGCCGCAGGGAATCGCGCCGTGCACCTGGTAGTGGGCGTTCTCGGTCAGGGGCGTCCATGGATCCAGATCGCCATCCTTCGAGCCCGGCAGCCACCACTCACCGGCCACCCGGGGCGCGGCCGGTTCCGATAGGTCGACGATCTGATAGCCGCGAGCCCGCGCGCCCGGCAGCCACGCGGCCACGTGCGCATAGGGCGCCTCGCGAAACCACATGCGATGCACGCCACGCCCGCCCACGGGATGGAATCCGATCTGCTTTGGGTCCGTCGGGTCGTCGAGGCTGAACACGTCGATCCCGGTGACGGGTGGCACGTTCGGGAAGTCCGTGGAATAGGCGACCTGCTCGTTGTTCTGGATCAGGACGTTCCCCACGACCTGCACCTTGTGGCGGTGCGTGTTCGGCGGATGGGGGAGCTGGCGCAGCAGCCGGGGGCTCGACGGGTCCGCGCAGTCGAGGATCGAGAGCGCCATCTCGCTCGTGCCCACGTGGGCCACGTAGAGGTACCGCCCCACCTTGACGAGCTGCATCCCGTCGCCGTGCCCATCCAGGTCGTGGTATCCCACCAGCCGCGTGTTCCACGTGTCGCACGCGGCCTGCATCGATCGGAGGTCTGCAAGCGTTCGCATGGATGGGCACCTCCTTCCACGCTTACTCAAAGCTCGGGCGCGTCGCCGGCACCGCAAGCATACGATCGATCGCCACCCGCGCGCGCGATGCGACCTCGCCGGGCACCTCGACGCGCGGCGCCAGGTCGCGCAGCGTGTTCCGCAGCTTCAGGGGCGTGATCATCTTCATGTATCGGCACACGGCGCCCGGATCCGCCGCCTCGAAGGACTTTTCGGGCAGCTCCTTGCGAAGGCGGTGGAGCATGCCGGTCTCCGTCGCCACGAGAAAGCGACTTCGCGGCGACGATCGCGCGTGGGACAGCATCTTCTCGGTGGACAGCAGGAACGAGCGCGTCGAGCCGATGACACCACCCGAGCGCGCCCACACCATCTGCGCGGTGCAGCCGCACTCCGGGTGGATGAGGAGATCCACCTCCGGGTCCGCCGCCCGGCGCCGCTCGATCTCGTCCGGGCGGATCCCGGCGTGGACGTGGCACTCGCCCATCCACACGTGCATCGTCCGTCCCGTGGCCCGCTCCACGTGCGCGCCGAGAAACATGTCCGGCAGGAACAGGATCTCGCGATCGGCAGGAATTGACCGGACGACCTCTTCCGCGTTGCCAGAGGTCACGCAGTAGTCGCTCTCCGCCTTCACCGCCGCGCTCGTGTTCACATAGGCGACGACCACCGCGCCAGGGTGCTCGGCCTTCCACGCGCGAAGCTGTCCCACGGTGATCGAGTCCGCCAGCGAGCAACCGGCGGCGCGGTCGGGGATGAGCACCACGCGGTCCGGGCAGAGGATTTTGGCGGTCTCCGCCATGAAGTACACGCCGCACATGACGATCACGTCCGCGTCGGTCCTGGCCGCCGCCTGGGCGAGGCCGAGGGAGTCGCCAACGTAGTCGGCCACGTCCTGGATCTCGGGGACCTGATAGTTGTGGGCCAGGATCACGGCGTTCCGCTCCGTTCTGAGGGCCCGAATCTCTTCGAGAAGGCTGCCCGTGTCAACGCTTCCGTTGAGCGAAACGCCCAACGACGACTCGGCACCGTGGAAGCCATGTTCCTGGAGGGCCATATCATCACCTCCGTCGACGATTTTTGATATGAATGAGCAGAATTCGTCGCCGCGTTTCCTCCCAAGGCGACCGACGTGCGCTACCAGGGAAGCTCGCGCGCCCAGGTGCCCGTCAAGGGGCCGCTGAAGCGAAAGAGATCGCCCGGTCTGCCCCGACCCTTCGCCTGCGCCCGCTCCCCGACGGGAACGAGCATGCCCCGCTCGATGAGCCGCCCGAAGAGCTTGCGCATGTTCGAGGTGCTCAGGTGCATGACGTCGGGATCCCGGATCGCCGCGTATGCGGCCCGTAGCTCGGATATCGTGAAAACTGGTGGGAGGAGCTGGAACAGCACCCAGGCGTATCGGACCTTGCCCCGTACCCGCTGGATCGCCTCGCGCAACATCGCGGCGTGGTCGAAGGCGAGGGCGTCCCAGGGGATCTCCCCCACCGGGTGCCACTCCACGGCGTCCGCCGCGGCGCTCGAGCTGAATGCCAGGTCGTCGCTCCTGACCAGGGCGATGTGCGCGACGGAGGCGACGCGGGCCCGCGTGTCGCGGGTGGGGCTGCCGAAGGTTGCGAGCTGCTCCAGGTACCAGTCGCGCGCGTCGAGCCCGGCCTTCACGGCCAGCGCGCGCCGCGCGGCGCCGTCGAAGGTCTCGTCCGCCTCAACCAGCACCCCGGGCAGCGCGTAGCGCACGCCCTCGCTCCCCGCACTGGCGACATCTCGCAGCTCCACGGCATGGCGCATCCTCGGCTGCGGCGGGTGGCCTGCATCGGATTGCCGCACCAGGAGCACCTGCCACGATTGCTCGACAGGAGCCGGCCGCAGCGTGAACACGACGACGTCCACGGCCAGCAAGGCCGTGGGGGTGAGCGTCACCTCATCCAGCGCGTTCATGGTTGGTATTGTACTCTGGCGGAGCAAAATTCCCCGTCTCGCGAAGCGCCCGCCCTGGGCCCGCGGTCAGTTGCCCCGGAAGAGCTGCATTGCCTCGGTGCGCCGACGGTACTCGATGATCTGGGCGATGGTGATGACCGGAAGCTGGTACCGCTCCGCGAAGGGCTCGAGCTGTCCACGCCGCGCCATGGTCCCGTCGTCGTTCATCACCTCGCAGATCACCGCGGCCGGATAACACCCGGCCAGCCGCGCGAGATCGACCGCCGCCTCCGTATGCCCGGGCCGGGTCAGGACCCCACCCTCCTCGTACCGCAATGGGAACACGTGGCCGGGACGAATGAGGTCCGTCGGCTGCGTCCGCCGGTCGATGAGGGCGCGGACCGTCTTCGCTCGGTCCTCCGCGGAGATCCCGGACGTGACCCCCTCCCGCGCGTCCACCGAGACCGTGAACGCCGGCAGGTCGCTGGTGCGCCGCGGCCCCGCCATCAACGGCAGCTCCAGCTCATCCAGTCGGGAGCCCAGCATCGGCACGCAAACCAGCCCGCGCGCCTGCGTGGCCATGAAGGTCACTGCGGCGGCGTCCACGCGATTCGCCGCGATGGCCACGTCGCCCTCGTGCTCGCGCTCGTCGTCCACGATGAGGACGAGCTTTCCCGTCGCAAACGCGGCGATCACGTCGTGGACGTGGGTGACAAGCTCGATAAGGGCCAAGCGGCTACCTCGCAGCACGCACGTGCCAGAACGCGAGTTTCACCAACGTTGGTTCCACGCCTTGCCTCGTCTATACGTGTTGCACGCGAGAGTATAGGCTACACAACCGAGCGCCGACGCCATGGCGCGTCTCAGATACCGTAAGACTGCCTGCCACGTTCGCGGTACCATTGAGCTACACCAGGCATAAATCCCCATCCGAGGACGAGATCGATGGCTGTGCAGCATGACTATGATGATATTCCCGGCACCACCGTCTTCGACGCCGAGCGTTCGCGGAAAGGCTATCACCTGAACATGTTCTGCATGTCGCTCATGAAGCCCGAGAACCGTGACGCGTTCAAGTCGGATCCGGCAGCGTATCTGGCGCGCTTTCCCATGACCGAGGAGCAGCGCCAGGCGGTGCTCCGGAGGGACTGGAACGCGATGATCTATCTTGGCGGAAACATCTACTTCACGTCCAAGATCGCCGCCTGCGACGGTCTGACGTTTCAACAGATCGCCGCGGAGATGACCGGTATGACCCAGGAATCCTACGCCGAAATGATGCTGCGCGGCGGCCGCTCCATCGAGGGCAATCGCAGCAAGAAGGAGCAGGCGCGTGGCTAGGATCATCGCGGGCGCCGGGTGCTCGCACGTCCCGGCGATCGGCGCGGCCCTCGACCACGGTCGCACGCAGGACCCCTACTGGGCCCCGCTGTTCCAGGGCTTCGAGCCCGCGAAGCAGTGGTTCGCTTCGACGAAGCCCGACGTGCTCATCCTCATCTACAATGATCACGCCTCCGCGTTCTCGCTCGAGATCATCCCAACCTTCGCGCTCGGCTGCGCGGAGGAGTTCGCGCCGGCCGACGAGGGGTGGGGACCCCGTCCCGTGCCGGTGGTCAAGGGGCACCCAGAGCTGGCCTGGCACATCGCCCAATCCGTAATCCTCGACGAGTTCGACATCACCATCGTCAACAACATGCCCGTCGATCACGGACTCACCGTTCCCATGTCTCTGATGTTCGGGCAGCCCGCCGCCTGGCCGTGCCCGGTGATCCCGCTCGCCGTCAACGTGGTGCAGTATCCGCCACCCACCGGCCATCGCTGCTTCGCCCTGGGGCAGGCCATTCGCCGCGCGGTGGAGACGTTCGATCGAGACCTGCGGGTGGTCGTGCTCGGCACCGGCGGGATGTCGCATCAGATCCAGGGGCCCCGAGCCGGCCTCATCAACAAGGAGTTCGATCGGCGTTTCCTCGATAATCTCACCGCCGACCCGCAGGCCCTCGTTCGCATGCCCCACGTGGAGTACATGCGCGAGGCGGGGTCGGAATCCGTCGAGCTGGTCATGTGGCTCATCATGCGCGGTGCCCTCGACGACCAGGTCCGCGAGGTGTACCGCTTCTACCACGTGCCGGCCTCGAACACGGCCGTGGGAACCATCATTCTCGAAAATGCTCAGGCGATGAGGGAAGCATGAAAGTGTGTGTCGCCGGCCAGGGAGCGTTTGGCACGAGGCACCTCGAAGCCCTCCAGAACATCGAGGGCGTCGAGGTCGTCACCCTCACCGGCGGGAGGCCGGAGAGCACCGAGGCGGTCGCCAAGAAGTTCGGCATTCCCCACTGGACGTCGAACCTTTCGGAGAGCCTGGCCCAGCCCGGCGTGGAGGCCGTCATCCTGGCAAGCCCCACGCAAGTCCACGCGCAGCAGGCTGTGCAGTGCATGCGCGCCGGGAAGCACGTCCTCATCGAGATCCCCATGGCGGACTCGCTCGAGGACTCACGGCGGATCCTCGCCGTCCAGCGGGAGACGGGAGTCGTCGCGATGGCCGGCCACGTCCGCCGCTTCAACCCGAGCCACCAGTGGGTCCGGAAACGAATCCAGGCTGGCGAGCTGACGATCCAGCAGCTCGACGTCCAGACCTTCTTCTTTCGCCGCACCAACATGAACGCCCTGGGCCAGCCGCGAAGCTGGACGGACCATTTGCTCTGGCATCACGCGTGCCACACCGTCGATCTCTTTCAGTACCAGACGGGCGAGGTCGCATCGCAGGCATACGCCCTGCAGGGTCCTATCCATCCGGAGCTCGGCATCGCGATGGACATGAGCGCCATCCTCAAAGTCCCCTCCGGCGCCATCTGCACCCTCTCGCTTTCGTTTAACAACGACGGGCCGCTCGGCTCGTTCTTCCGATATATCTGCGACAACGGAACCTACATCGCGCGCTACGACGACCTCGTAGACGGGTACGAGCATCCCATCGACGTATCGAAGGTCGACGTCTCCCTCAACGGCGTTGAGATCGAGGACCGCGAGTTCTTCGCTGCGATCAAGGAGGGACGGGAGCCCAACTCCAGCGTCGCCCAGTGCCTGCCCGCGATGGAGACCCTCGACCGCCTGGAGCGCATGCTGTGACGGCGGTTCAGAACCAACGAGGCGCGCTCCATCGCGTTCAGCTCACCGTGAACGGCGAGCCACGAGCGGAGGATGTGGAGGCGAGGCTCCTCCTCGTTCAGCTCATCCGAGAGCGCCTCGGGCTCACCGGGACCCACATCGGGTGCGACACGAGCCAGTGCGGGGCGTGCACGGTGCTGCTGGATGGACGGGCCGTGAAGTCCTGCACGATCCTCGCCGTACAGGCGCAGGGTCGCGAGATCACCACGATCGAAGGCCTGGCTCCCCGGGGAACGCTTCACCCGGTGCAGGAGGGGTTCCGAGAAGAGCACGGACTCCAGTGCGGCTTTTGCACACCGGGCATGATCATGAGCGCCGTGGCGCTCCTGCGCGCGAATCCGGACCCATCGGACGCGGAGATCGCGCACGCCCTCGAAGGAAACATCTGCCGTTGCACCGGCTACGTGAACATCGTGAAGTCAGTGCGGTGGGCAGCGCAGCGGCTGCGAGGCCAGCATGTACCCGGCTAGCTTCACCTACGTCGCGCCCCGCTCCCTGGAAGAGGCGTTGGACCTGCTGACTCGGCTGTCCGGCGAGGCCAAGCTGCTGGCAGGCGGCCACAGTCTGATCCCGGCCATGAAGCTTCGCCTCTCCGAACCGGGTTCGCTCATCGATCTCGGCCGCGTTCCCGAACTTGCCGGCGTTCGCGTCGACGGGGAGACGCTCGTCATTGGAGCGTTGACGGTGCACGCCGACCTCGCTGAGTCTCCCCTCGTGCGCCAGCATCTGCCAGGCCTCGCCGACGCGGCGAGCCTGATCGGCGACGTGCAGGTCCGGAACCGCGGGACCATCGGCGGGAGCGCCGCCCACGCGGACCCGGGCGCCGACGAGCCGGTCATCCTCACGGCCCTCGACGCGACCTTCGCGCTCGCCTCGGCCAATGGCCGCCGATTCGTCCAAGCCGACGAGTTCTTTACCGGGTTTTTCACGACAGCCCTCGCGCCGAACGAGATCCTGACCGAGGTCCGCATCCCCATCCCGCCGCGAAACGTGGCGACTGCCTACGCCAAGCTCGGGCATCCGGCTTCGGGCTACGTTCTGGTGAGCGCGGGCGCGCTGGTTCGACGGGCCCCGAACGGCGCCTTCGAGTCCGCCAGGATCGCGCTGGGCGGGCTCGGCGGCGGTCCAACGCGCGCACGCGGCGTCGAGGAGGCGCTACAGGGCGCGCCCGTCACGCCGGACGCCATCGCCGCGGCCGCCAGCCGCGCAGCCGAGGGCACGGACCCAGACGACGACCCCTACGCCAGCGCGGAGTACAAGCGCCACCTCGCCACAGTCCTGGCTCGGCGCGCCATCGAATCGGCCGTCGCCCGGCTCCCCGCGTGAGGCTCGGCCGGCGATGACGAAGTCCATCGAACGGGCGCGGCGCAGTTCATGTCCACGCTCTCAACCACGGAGGTCGATATGACGAGCACCCACGGGGACGGTCCCGCCGTCGGTCACTCCGCCGACGGCCTCATCGGCGCGTCGATTCGGCGGGTCGAAGATCCCCGTCTCGTATCGGGCACCGGTCGATTCGTCGACGACGTGCAGCTTCCCGGCATGCTCTTCTTGGCTTTCCTGCGAAGCCCGCACCCCCACGCTCGCATTACCGCCATCGACGTCAGCGCGGCCCGGGGATTGTCGGGCGTCGAGGCCGTGGTGACCGGGGACGACCTCCCGGAGCGCCTGAACATCACCGCCCAGCAGATGGTTCCCGGCATGAAGGTGCCACCCCATCCCGTGCTCGCCCGGGGCGCGGTCCACGCCGTGGGCGTCCCGATCGCGGCGGTGGTGGCGACGAGCCGAGCCATCGCTCAGGACGCGGTCAACGCGATCCGCGTCGAGTACGAGCCGCTCCCCTCGGTCTCCAACGCAGAAGAGGCCCTCGCCCCGGGCGCGCCGCTCGCTCGCGAGGAGCTCGACAGCAACGTGTGCTACGTGGCCCGACGCGAGGGCGGCGACGTCGAGCGCGCCTTCGCCGAGGCGGACCTTGTGACCCGGCTCCACATCGCCAGCCCGCGCCAGGTGGCCATGGCCCTCGAGCCGCGCGGCGTCGTCGCCAGCCCGGACCCGTTCGGCGAAAGCCTCACGGTGTGGCTCTCGAGTCAGGGCCCGCACCGCGTGCGCGCCGACCTCGCGACGGTGCTCGGCTTTCCCGAGAATCGCATCCGCGCCATCGCGCCGGATGTGGGTGGAGGTTTCGGCAGCAAAGGGCCGCTCTACCGAGAGGACGTGCTCGCGTGCCACCTCGCCCTCCAATTGCGGCGGCCGGTGAAGTGGGTCGCGACGCGCAACGAGGACTTTCTCACGACAATCCAGGGCCGCGACCAGGCCATGACCTCCGAGCTGGCGCTTCGCCGGGACGGCACCATGCTCGGCCTGAAAGTCCGCGTCGTCGCGAATCTCGGCGCCTACCTCCAGTCGAGCACTGCGGGCCCACCCCAACGCATGATGGCGATGGCGCCGGGCTGCTATCAGATTCGCAACGTCCAGGTCGAGGTCGTCGCCGTCTTTACCAACACGGTCCCGACCGGTCCGTACCGGGGCGCTGGCCGACCCGAGGCGGTCCTGAACATCGAGCGCCTGGCCGACCAGGCCGCGCGCGAGCTGGGGATCGATCGAATCGAGATTCGCCGCAAGAACTTCATCCGCCCCGATCAGTTCCCCTATCGCACCGCGGTCGGTGTGGAGTACGACTCTGGCGACTATGAGCGATCGCTGGACGAGGCGATCCGCATGTCGAGGTATGACGAGCTGATCCGCGACCGCGACGCGCGCCGCGCACGAGGCGAGCTGGTGGGCGTCGGCGTCTCCACCTTCGTCGAGCCCAGCGGAGGCGCGGGATTCGAGAGCGGCACGGTGAGAATCGAGCGAACCGGCGAGATCACCGTGCTCACCGGATCCAGTACCCACGGCCAGGGCCACGAGACGGTCTTCGCGCAGATCGTCGCTCAGCGGCTCCGCACGTCCATGGACCACGTCACCATCCAGCACGGTGACACCGTCGCCGTCCAGCAAGGCACCGGCACATTCGGCAGCCGAAGCACCGTGATGGGCGGCGGCGCCCTCGGCCTCGCCACCGAGCGGATCGTCGACAAGGCGCGCAAGATCGCCGGTCACCTGCTCGAGGTCGCCCCGGAGGATGTCGTCCAAGCGGACGGCGGCTTCGCGGTCTCCGGCGTTCCCGACCGAACCATCACCTGGCGGCAGATCGCTGCGGCCGCCTACTCCGGGCGCGTGCCGCCAGGACTCGAGCCGGGCCTCCAGGAGACGGTCTTCTTTGACCCGCGTCGCGAGGCATGGGGCTTTGGCACCCACATCGCCTCCGTGCGCATCGATCGAGACACCGGGTCGCCGACCGTTGAGACGCTTGTCCTGGTGGACGATTGCGGCGTCATCGTGAACCCCATGATCGTGGAGGGCCAGATCCACGGCGGCGTCGCGCAGGGCCTCGGCGAGGCCTTCCGCGAGCACATGCTCTACGACGAGACGGGGCAGGCCCTCACCGGCTCCCTCATGGACTACGCGGTCACCCGGGCGTCTGACATGCCCAAGCTCGTCCTCGGCGAGACCGTCACCCCCAACCCGTTTAATCCCCTCGGCGTCAAAGGCGTGGGCGAGGCGGGGACCAATGGCTCCCCCGCCGCGGTGGCCAACGCGGTCATGGACGCGCTCGCTCCGCTCGCTATTACCCAGATCGACATGCCCTTCACCGCGCCCAAGCTCTGGAAAGCGATCCGCCAGGCCGAAGAGACGTGATAATCCGCGAATGATTAATGGAATCGCGGCGACATCGATACGGCGCTGCCGGCGCCAACCGTGAACCAGGCAGACATCTCCCGCGAAGCGTGGGAGTCGCTACTGGGAGCGAGCCGGCCGTGGCCGACGTAGCGCGGCTGCCCCCCATCATTCGCGGGCTGCTTCGCCCCGAGGCCTATCCCCACCCCGCCCACGACCTGGAGCTCCACGAGACCCACGTGTCATGGGTCGTTCTCGCCGGGCCCTACGCCTACAAGCTCAAGAAGCCGGTCACGCTCGGGTTCGTCGACTTCTCGACCTTCGCGCGGCGGGCGGCCAACTGCGAGGCGGAGGTCCAGCTCAACCGCCGCATGGCCCCGGACGTGTACCTCGGCGTCGTGGACGTCGTCGAGCGCGATGGAGAGATTCGCGTCGGCGGACCCGGCCGCGTGCTGGAGCGAGCGGTCTGGATGCGACGGCTCCCCGCGGAGGGCATGCTCTCCCGATTGCTCGCGCGCGAGGAGGCCACCCCCGCGTTGATCCGCCGCATCGCCCGGATGGTGGCCCGATTCCACGCGACGGCCGCGACCGGTCCCGGGGTCGATGAGTACGGCGACCGCTCCAACATCGACGCCCACTGGCAGGGCAACCTTCGCGAGATCGAGCCCTACCTCGAGGTCACGCTGCCGTCGTGGGAGCTGAAAGTGATTCGGCGATACGTGGGCCGCTTCCTCGACGCAAATGACCGGCTGTTCACTCGACGGATCGCCACCCATCGCGTTCGCGATGGCCACGGGGACCTCCACTCCAACAGCATCTGCCTGGTGGACGACCGGATCGTGGCCTTCGACTGCATCGAGTTCGCGGCGGGCTATCGCTGCGGGGATGTGGCGGCGGAGGTCGCCTTCCTGAGCATGGACCTGGACCACGCCGGCCGGGCTGACCTGGGCTGGATCTTCGTGGACGAGTACGTCCGCCGATCATCGGACAGCGAAGTCGGCACGCTCCTTGACTTCTACAAGTGCTATCGGGCGTTCGTTCGGGGCAAAGTGCTGAGCCTGCGCCTCGCGGAGGCCAGTCTCCCAGATCCGACCCGGCAGGAGATCACCGCTGAGGCGCGCGCGTACTTCGATCTCGCCTTCGCCTACGCCGGCGGCGCCCCGCGCCCGCTGATCCTCGTGACCTGCGGCCTCCCCGGCACGGGCAAGACGACCCTGGCCCGTACGCTCGCGCGCCGACTCGCGCTGGTGCCCATCTCAACGGACGTGGTGCGCAAGCAGCTCGCGCGCCTCGCTCCCACCGAACACCCAACCGCGGCGTTCGGCGCTGGCCTCTATACGCCGGAGATGACCCGACGAACGTACGCGGCGGTGCGCGCTCTCGGCGCTCGCTGGCTCCGGCGCGGGGTGTCCGTCGTCCTCGACGGCACCTTCGCGGAGGCCCGGCAGCGCGCCCTGGTGCGCCGCATGGCGACTCGCCTCGGCGCGCACGTCCTCTTCGTCCTCACTCAGGCCGACGATGCGACCGTCCGGGCTCGGCTCGAGACACGGGCGGCCGACCCGACGAACGTGTCAGATGCCACGTGGGAGGTCTATCAACAGCTTCGCGATTGCGCTCCGTTTCAGCCTGACGCGTTTGAACCGTTCGTCATCGACCGATCTGGCGGCTCGGACCCGGAATCCGTCGTCGCCTCCATCGCCGATCTGTATAATCGGTAAATTTAAGAGCATCATAAGAATCTCGCCCGAGGGGGAGCCGATGCGTTCCGCACAGGGGCTAATCCCCGCCGTGATCGTCGCCGCGATGATGATCGGTTGCGCCGGCCCCTCGGGAAGCCCGGGCGGCCCGTCGGCGCAATCCGGTTCCGCCCCAAGCGGCCCGAAGGTCGTGAACGCGGTCATGCGCGGCAACCCGTATACGCTGAGCCAGGCCATCAATTCGGCGGGTTCCGGCAGCGTGCCTGGCGTCGACGAGCTGCAGGAGTTGATCCATGCCGGCCTGGCCGTCGAGAACGATCGTCGAGCCCTGCGACCCCGGCTCGCGGAGGAGCTTCCGTCCATCGAGAACCAGCTCTGGACCGTTCAGCCGGATGGTCGCATGGAGACCACCTGGCACCTCCGCAAGGGAGTTCTCTGGCACGACGGCCAGCCCTTCACGTCCGATGATCTCGCGTTCAGCGTGCGGGTGGCGCAGGATCCTCAGGTCGGCCTCGCCGGGCTCAACGCCTTCCGCTTGATCGACCGCGTCGACACCCCAGATCCGCTGACCTTCACGGTCGCCTGGTCCAAGCCCTACATCAAAGCTGACACCCTCTTCACCCGCACGGCCGGGTCGACGGTCCTGCCGATGCCCAGGCACCTGCTGGAGGGCGCGTACAACGACGACCCGGCCGGATTCACCCAGCTCTCGTTCTGGACCCACGATTACGTCGGTCTTGGCCCCTTTCGCGTCCACGAGTTCGTCGAGAATGCGCACATGCTCCTCGACGCCAACGATCGGTACTTCCTGGGCCGCCCCAAGATCGATCAGATCGACATCAGCTTCATGCCTGACCCGAGCACCATCGCCGCGAATCTCCTCGCCGGCGCCGTCGATCTGACGCTGGGCGGGCGGTTCTCGTTGGAGTGGGGAGTCCAGATTCGGGACCAGTGGACCGACGGCCATATGGAGGCGCCGGTAGGCACGACGTGGGTCGCGCTGTTTCCCCAGCTGCTGAACCCGACACCCGCCGTCCTCTCTGAGGTCACGATGCGGCGCGCCTTGCTCCTCGCCATCAACCGCAAAGAGATGTCGGATACGATCCAGCAGGGTCTCTCGCCCGTCGCGGACAGCCTGATTTCGCCCAGCGACCCCGAATACGGCGCGGTCGAAAACAGCATCGTCCGCTACGACTTCGACCCTCGCACCGCCGCCCAACGGATCGAGGAGCTCGGCTACGCCAAGCGCCCGGATGGCGTGTATGCAGACACGAGCGGCACTCCGCTCAAGATCGAGATTCGGACGCGCCAGGGCGACGATCTGCAGGAAAAGACGCTCTTCGGAGTCACCGAGTACTGGAAACAGCTCGGCATCGCAGCGGATCCCGTCACGTTCCCTCCGCAGCGCGCCCCGGACCGCGAGTATCGGGCCACCCGACCCGCCTTCGAGGTGGTCCGGCAGCCGTCCGGAGCCGACGCGGTCACGCGATACTACGGTCGCGACACGCCGGTGCCGGGCAACGACTTCCGCGGGCTCAACCGAACGCGCTATCAAAATCCGGAGCTGGACGCCCTCATCGATCAGTTCGTGACGACGATTCCCAAAGAGCCGCGCAATGCGGCGCTCGCCGAGATCATCCACCACATGACCTCCAACGTCGTCGTCCTCGGCATCTACTTCGCCCTCGACCCGACCATGATCAGCAACAAGCTCGTGAACGTGGCCGGCCTCAACCCGACGTGGAACGCCGACCAGTGGGACCTCAAGGTGTAAGCCTCATCGTTGCTCCTTGCCGCGACGGATGGACTTCCCGCACCATGTAGCGGACAGCGTCCGCGACGTTGGTTTCAGGACGACTCGACGCGACATTCGGAGGGACGCCATGCGCGACGGTTTCAAAGTATTCGACGCCGATACCCACATGCGGCCGTCGGCGGAGTCCATCGCACCCTACCTCGACCCGATCGTCCGCGAGCGGATCCACGACCTCGACGAGCACCGCGTCGAGATCCGCGTCGGCATGGCTGGCGAGATCCGCCAGCCGCCATATCGCCACTGGTATCGATTTGGCCGCGGTGAGGGGTGGAGCTCCGCGCCGCCCCGCAGGCTCGGCGAAGCAGGGCCCGTCGAGGGGAAGGAACGGCACTTCCAGACGTTCATGGGCGAGCACCTGCCGACCGAGGGTGGCGGGGACTACGACGTGAAGGCACGCCTGCGTGACATGGACGAGGAGGGGACCGACGTCCACTTCATCGTCCACACCGGGGGCGCCAGCCACCCGGACCCTACCCTCGAAATGGAGTTCATCAAGGCGCAGCACCGCTATCTGAACGACTTCTGCGGCGCGGACCCCCATCGCCTCAAGACGTGCCTCACCGTCACCCCAAAGAGCCTGGATGCGTCCATCGCGGAAGTTCGGCGGTGGGGTCGCGAGCCGTGGTGCGTCGCCATCTATCCACAGCTCCCTCTGGACTACCCGCTGGACCATCCGGACCTCAACCCGCTATGGGCGGCCGCGGCCGATGAGGGGCTGGCCGTCATCCACCATAGCGGCTCGTCCAGCTATCCGGGCTATCGCGACTTGTGGGGGAATCCATTTCTCGGCCGCCTGGCCGGGCACCCCTGGGGCGCGATGCGCGCCGTGGCGTCCTTCGTCGGCGGCGGAATCATGGACCGATACCCGTCGATCCGCTTCGGTGTGCTGGAGTGCGGCTTTGGCTGGCTCCCCTTCTGGGCTGCGCGAATGGACGACCAGGCCGTGTACATGGGCTACGTGGCCGAGAACCTGGAGTACCGACTGAGCGAGTATCTGACCGGCGGCCGCTTCTTCACCGGCATCGTGATCCACGAGGGCCCCGAGATGGTGAAGATGGTCGACGACCTGATGGGCGACCACATCCTGATGTTCGGCTCGGATTACCCGCACTCGGAATCGCGGTTCCCGCGGTCCGTGGACCAGGTGCTGAGCTGGGATCTGCTCACCCCCGAGCGCAAGCGGAAGATGCTCTGGGACAACCCGGTCCACTTCTTCGGCGAGCCATAATCTCTTCTCGTTCGCCCTGAGCCCTTCGGCTTCGCTCAGGACAGGCCTGTCGAAGGGCGAGCCCACGCCATCAACGCGCGGTCGCGCCCCCGTCGATCACCAGCACCTGGCCCGTCACGAAGCTCGATTCGTCAGACGCCAGGTACACCGCGCAGTGCGCCGTGTCCTCGGGCGTCGCGTGCCGCCCCAGCGGCACCTCGGTGGGCGCACGCATCTGGGATTGCGCGGCGATTCGCCGCTGGCCCGACGCGTAGGCGATCTGGGTCGGGGCGATCGCGTTGACGCGGATTCCATAGGGCCCATAATCCACCGCCATCTGCTTGGTCAGACCCGCGATGCCTGCTTTCGTCGCGGCGTGGGCCGCGTGGCGCGGCGAGCCGAACAGCCCGGACACCGACGACATGTTGATGATTGACCCGCTGCGCTGCGCCATCATCCGTCCTAACGCGTGTTTGCATGCCAGGAACGTGATGGTCAGCTCGTGGAGCATCACGAAGTTCCAGTCCTCGAGACTGACCTCATGCGCCGAGCCGAAGCGAACGAGCCCGGCGACGTTGAAGAGCGCGTCGATTCGCCCGAACCGATCGATCGTCATGGCCATGAGTGCCCGGTTTGATTCCTCCTGCGCCAGGTCTCCCGAGAAGAGCGCGGCGTCGCCCCCAGCCTTCCGAGCCAGCGCCCGTGTCTCTTCCAGTCCCTCGGAATCGACGTCCGCCAGCACCAGCGTGGCGCCCTCACGCGCGAAAAACTCCGCGGCAACGCGCCCCTGTCCGCTCGCCGCTCCGGTGATGATCGCGACCTTGTTTACCAGGCGGTTCGTCATGCGCTCGTCCCCTCCATCGCTCGAGATCTGCTCGGCGACATCATAGACCTGGTCGAACGGGCAGGACCGAATCTCCCCATTGTGGCGATGGCTCGCGTGGCGCCCGATCGTATGCTCTCATCAGTCGCCACGAGGCCTCGGGCGCAGTTCAAAGGAGACATTCGACATGAGCGCTGAAGAACATGCCAACCTGCTCGCCGCTCTCTCGGCCGACCTGGCCGACGCCGTCGAGCGCGCGTCCCAATCCGTCGTCGGGGTCGACGCGCGCCGTCGCGTCCCCGGAACCGGCATCGTCTGGCCCGAGGGAGGCATCGTCGTCACGGCCGATCACGTCATCGAGCGGCACGATGAGATCTCGCTCGTAACCTCCGGCGGCCACCGAATCGGCGCGACGCTGATCGGCCGGGATCCGGGCAGCGATGTTGCGGTCCTCCGCCCGGCTTCCGCGGCCGGGCGTCCCGCCGAGCTGGCGCCGGCGGAGAGCGCTCGCGTTGGCAGCCTCGCGCTCGCCATCGGGCGGACCGCGTCCGGCGCCACGAGCGCCAGCTTCGGGATCATCAGCGCGGTGGGCGGCTCGTGGCGAAGCATGCGCGGCGGCGCCATCGACAGCTACCTCCGCGCTGATCTCACCCTGTACCCCGGATACTCCGGCGGACCCATCGTCGATGCGTCGGGCCGAGTCATGGGTATGAATAGCTCGCACCTCGCGGGCGGCCAGTCCGTCGCCCTGCCCACCGCCGTCGTCCGTGGGATCGTCGATGCGCTCGTCGCCCACGGGCGGATCCGCCGCGCGTATCTTGGCGTCACTTCCCGTCCTATCGAGGTCCCCGATGCGCTGCGGGAGAAGGCGCACGTCGACCAGCAGACCGGCTTGCTCCTGCTGAATGTGGAGCCCGGGAGCCCGGCCGACCGCGGCGGACTCTTCCTCGGCGACGTTCTCCTGGCTGTGAACGATCGCCCCGTGACCCATCCAGAGGCCTTGCAGGCCGCCCTCGGCGCCGATCTCGTCGGCAAGCACGTCACCCTGCGGCTGCTTCGAGGCGGCGAGGTCCGAGACCTGAGCGTCACGCCCGGCGAGCGGGAGTGACGGCCATGACCACCGCGGTCGAAGCCCAATCGAGGAGCGAGTCGCTTGCCGCCGACCTGGCCTCCGTGATCGAAGCCGTCCAGCGCAGTGTGGTGATGGTGCGCGGCTCGCGTGAAACGTCCGGCTCGGGAGTCGTGTGGACCGAGGCAGGCGCGATCGTCACGAATTACCACGTCGCGCCGGGGCCATTCGCGCAGGTGATCTTGGCCGACGGGAGCCGTATTCCTGCTCGCGTCACCCGCCGCTCGACCGCTCTCGATCTCGCCCTGCTCGAGCCGGAGGTCGCGGTTCCCCTCCCGTGGAATCCTGCCGCCGTTCGAGACTCGGCCGACCTGCGGACCGGCGAATTGGTCCTCGCGATCGGAAACCCGCTGGGCGAGCGGAACGTCGCGACCATGGGCGTCGTCGTCACAGCGCCCGGCGCCGAGAACCCAGTTCGCACCGCGATCGTCCTCCGCCCGGGGAATTCGGGCGGCGCCCTCGCCGACAGCTCGGGCCGCGTCGTGGGCATCCCAAACGTCGTGATGCCCGGCGGGCTTGCCCTGGCCGTCCCAACGCGTGCCGTCCAGCGGTTCATCGCTGCCAGGCACGCGGCCGCGGCGCGGGTTCGGGTAGTGGCATGAGCGATCCCCACCGGCCGATCCGCGTGGTGGTGGCTGGCCGCCATCCCGTCGTGCGGGCCGGGTTGCGGGGACTTCTGGCGGATCTGGACGATCTTGAGGTCGTCGGCGAGGGGACACCCGCCGACGACCTCGTCGCCCTCGCACGCTCCCTCGACGCTGACGTCGTGCTCCTCGAATGGAGCGACGAGCCCAGTCCGAGCGGCGGGATCCCATCCAGCGACTCGGACACCGCGACCCCGATCGTCCTGGTGGGATCGGCCTCGACAGGCGCCGACCTGTCCGCGCTCATTCGGCGCGGGGCACGCGGCTTTCTGCTCCCCGACTCGACGGCGGATGAGGTGGCGGAGGCCGTTCGGTCCGTGGCGCGCGGGCTCGTCGTCCTTGACGCTGCCCTCGCGCCTGGCGCGTTAGGCGCGGCGCATTCCGGGCCTCCCGAAGATGTCGACGGCGACCTCCTGACGCGGCGGGAGCTGGAGGTCGTGGCCCTTATCGCCCAGGGCCTGCCGAACAAGGCGATCGCTCAGCGCCTCGGCATCAGCGAGCACACGGTCAAGTTCCACGTCGGATCGATTCTCGCGAAGCTCGGGGCGGCCAGCCGCAGCGAGGCCGTCGCCCTGGCCTACCGACGCGGCCTCATTGCCCTCTAACTGACAAGGCGTGCCGATAGATCGTCCGGGATGTCGGCGTGGAGAACGGCACTATCGAAACGCACTTTGCTGACGCGCGCTCTCGGAACTGGGCCGATCTGTCCGAAAGGGCGATGCTATAATCACGAGCAACGTGCGGAGTGGTCGGAGTAACGTCGTCCCGCTCGCGGGATGGACGCCGGACATAGCCGCACGTTGGCATATTCTTCTACTGTGGCCTCCACATCCACGCCGTAAACCGGACGGGTCTGCTCTTTTTCCGGAACCGCGCGTTCGGCGTCAAAATCGGTTCAGACGGCGATATGCCTAGCTGGTTCTTTACGAAGGAAACGAGATTTCGTTTCGCTTCGCCTCGACGTGAGCTCCGTGCGATGTTCCCCTGGACGTCTCGCCAATCGAACTGCAATGCCCCAAGCAAGAGGTCAGTCATCTGCAGATACACGAAGGTCTCAGAACTTGCACGAAGGCAACCGGTCACCTTGGGGATCGCGCATATCACATCCTCCAAGTGCTCTCTTGCGGCAAGCGGCTCCCCCTGAAGGTCGACGATGACAAACGCAGGATCTCTCAGCCGTTTTCGGAGAAGCTCGCGCGCGATCGCAACGTACGCCCGCCAGTGATCCCCATTTCAGCGACCGAGTGAAAAAGCGTCGTCGAGCCGGTCGATGAGCAGAGCATGGAACTCGAAGTCGCCCACTGAGAAGAAGACGTTGAGGAGATCGATGTATTGTTGGAGATTTCTGCTTGTGACCTCGCTGAACTTGTATTCATGGTGCCGAGTGTCGCGGAGCAGTAGATGAAGCTCATCAAGCGTCGGAGATCGCTCTTCGCTCCGAATTGCCCGAATGAGCTTGCCACGCTCCGTCGCGCGTGCCGACCGGAAATTAAAGTGAAGTCGGTACAGGCTGTCCGTGACGATTGGTGAATTCTTCACGACGAGCAAGCCGATGCCGTACACCGGTTGTTGCCGTGTAGGGCCAGTGAGAATGCCCGTCTCGTCCACGAAGGCCGGGTACGCTGGCACGAGCAACCTTCGCTGCAATGGCAATCCTGTTCGCTGTCGCCGAATGATTCGCCCGACGCCACCGGCCCAGCCGACTTGTACCAAGGCACGTTGAAGGGTCAGGGGGTTACTAGAACCGGTCCACGCTCTATGCTCCCAGAATCAGCGCGGGCACGCGAATTCGGAATTCACCTTCCGCTGCATTTCCGAACGAACCGCTAAACAGCATTGGCTGGCACGTGTCCCGCCGAGAACGATACGGGCAATCTACTTCGTAATCTCGCACACGAGCGGCACGCGGCGAGCCTGGTAGTACCGCTCCCTCGCCACCGGCTCGGGCGCGTCGGGCGCCGGTGTGATGACCCGCGTCATTATCGCCACGGTGACCGCGTCCGCGTCCAGCGGGTACGGCGCCATGCGGAGAGACGCTGGACCCGTCGGGGTGAGCTGGAGTTCGACCACCTCGTCGGATCCAACGCGCACCGGCACCCGCTCGTACACCACCTCCTGAAGCTTCCCGTCGCGCACGCCGTCGCGGCAGAAGTAGAGCGAGAGCAGGTCGAAGACCTGGAGCAGCCGGTAGTTGTGCCAGAATGCTTCGCGCGCCTTCGGCGCGTCCAGCCCGAGATCCTCCCACACCGCCCGCTGCCACGGCTCCAGGTCGGCGAACGCGGCCTCGAATCCCGCGCTCTTCCCGTCGCCGGCCGCGTCCGGGCCGTTCGTCCGCTTCCGGGCGCTCCCGTAACGGTCCTTGCGCAGGCCTGCATGGTGCATGGAGACCAGCAGGCTCGCGTATGGATCGCGGCCGCGTACCCACTGAGCGTTCGCCGCGTCCGCCTCGGCCCGCCGCAATCCGGGCGGCGTTCGGCCGATCGCATACGGCACGCCGCGCTCCACGTCGATGGGCAGGTCCGCCTCCATCTCGCGGTGGCCGCTATCGTGGTAGATCGTCCCGAATAACACCGATTGGAATGGCTCGGGCCTCGAGAACCGCTCGTTCCCCCAATGGGCGGCGAACTGGGCGGAAAGGTCGGTGTGGTCCTCCTGCTCGATCATCGCGTACGTCCCGTCGGGCAGCTCACGCGCAAACATCGTGCATCCTCCCGTCCCGCCACGCGGCCGCTATCGACTCCCGGCCAGCGCCAGCTCCGCCTCGGCGGAGCCCTGGCGCGCTCGCCAGCTTCGCAGCCAGTCGACCGTCTCGTCGACGCTCACCACGTCGGCATATTTCTGATTCATGTCGAAGAGGTTGATGGCGTGGCAGGCCTCGTGCCGATCCCACACGCACTCCTCGACCACGGCCATGCGGAACCGGTACGTGCACCCGTCGACCACCGAGGCGCGCACGCACCCGCTCGTGCTCTCGCCCCCGACGATCACCGTGTCCGCGCCAACGTAGTTGAGGTGCGCGGCCAGGATCGTCCCAAAGAATGCGCTGGGCGAGGACTTCCGGATCACGATCTCGCCGTCGATCGGGGCCACCTCGTCGATGATGTCGAAGCGCCGCCGCTGGCGCGCAACCGCCGCCGGATCGGTCGGCCGGCCCCTCAGCGCCTCCCGTCTATCCGACCAGTGGGGAATGCCCGGATTGCCAGTCGCGTGGATCACCGGGATCCCCGCCTCGCGCGCCGCGGCGAGAAGCCGCTGAACGTGCGGGATCGCGTTCCAGCCCGCCATTCCCGTATGGCCGGGCCAGGTCTTGATCCCTTCCATCAACTCCTGTGGCTCGTCGCCCATCACGCCGCGGTAGATGTCGATGAGCAGCAGAACCGGCCGTTCGCCGAAGCCAATCGGCACGTGCTTTGATGCCGCCAGATGCGCCTTGTCGTTCTCGGTGAGAAATCGATCCCATGGCCGCGAGTTCATGCCGTCACCTCCGACGCCGGATTATAGTTCCGCAGCCCAGCGGCGGTTGGCGCCGCCGATGCCCCGTCCGGAGGCCGCGTGTCCAGGGTCACGGTTCTCCTCATGGTCCTCCTCGCAGTCGCGTGCGGGAGCCCGGCGAGCGGTCCTCGCTCCGCCTCCAGCGGCGACGCCGCGAGCGCCGGCGGCGACCGAGCCCCGGGTCAGCCCTCGCGCCTCGCCGTGGCCATCGCCCAGGAAACGGGCGGCCTCGCGACCAAGCTCGACACCATCGCCACGTCCTACGCGGCCGAGTACCACTTCATGACCAACAGCCCGCTCACCCTTCTCGATGCGCACGATGCCGTCCTCCCCCGCCTCGCGCAGGGCCTCGTGTCCCAGGACGACGGCACGTGGCGCATCGACCCGGACGGCACGATGCGGACGACCTGGACGATCCGGTCCGGGGCCCTTTGGCACGACGGCTCCCCCGTGACGGCTGCCGATTTCGCCTTCGCCCTGCGCGTCTACCAGGACCCCGAGATCTCGGTCGTCACGCGCGAGCCCGAGCAGCTCATCGACCATATCGATATCCTGGACGATCGCGCGTTCGTGGTGGCCTGGAGCAGACCGTACGCCCAGGCCGATCGCCTGGGGCCGGGTCAGCTCGAACCCCTGCCCGAGCACCTCCTCGCGGAATCTTACGAACGAGACCGCGCCGTCTTTCAGAGCAGCCCGTTCTGGACTGGTCCCGCTTACGTCGGAAACGGGCCCTATCAACTCACCCAATGGGAGCAGGGTGTCCAGCTCATCTTTCGCGCCTTCGATCGCTACTATCTCGGGAAGCCCAGTATCGATGAGATCACCTTCCACGTGATCTCCGATCCCAACACGGTCGTCGCCAATCTCTTGAGCGGATCGATCGATGCGACGGTTGGCATCACGCTTCCCCCTTCTGCCGGCGCGATCGTTCGCGAGACCTGGGACCGGACCGGCGACGGTCGCGTGCTCACATTCCCCACCAGCACCCGGTTCGCTCGCTTTCAGCTCGACCCAGCCCGCTCCGGCCAGCCTGCGCTTCTCGACAAGCGCGTCCGCCAGGCCGTCGTCCACGCGCTGGATCGCGACACCATCGCCGGCGGCGTGTCAATGGGGATGCTCCCGGCCGCGCTCAACCTCCTCATCCCCGAGAACCAGTACTACGAGCGGGTTCGTCAGCTCGCTCCTCCATTGTCCTACGACCGGAGCCGCGCCCTCGCCCTGCTGGGAGACGCGGGCTGGACGCGCTCACCGAACGGCGCCGTGGTTGGCCCGGATGGCCAGCCCCTCAGCTTCGAGATCCGCACGCCGAGAGCTGGCGACAACGAGCCGCAGATGAACCTCGTCGCCAGCGATCTCCGCGCCATCGGCATTGATGTGACCGAGACGCTGATCCCCGCCCCCCGGCTGAAAGACCTCGAGTACATGAGCC